>CAZLPC010000159.1:0-3056 GCA_964561305.1 uncultured Anaerolineae bacterium | reverse complement strand
ATCTAGGTATCACCCGCGAAAGTTTCTATGAACTGAATAATTGGGGTGAACAACCTCCCGGTGTTATTTTTGTGGGCGAACGCATTTTGATCTTACCGCCCGGCTCTGTTGATCCCACAACAGGGCGCTTACTAAGCTTCGGGTCCACCACACCTTCTTCCACCGTCAGCACAGATACCAGCACGGGCGGCATTGGAACGGGTACAGGTACAGGTATAGGCACAACGACAGACGCACCCACTGGTGAAACACCCACCGGAACCGAACCAGCCCTTATTGAAAAAGGCGGCTAATCGCACAACTTTTTAAGCGAGCTGCGTGTTTTCGTTTTATACAGCAAAGGTGCTGTAGTGATCTCAGCACCTTAAGCTTTCAAAATTGGAACGTCTGCCACCCACACCGTGTCAATAGATATAACCAACCCTCAATCTAAGGAATAGGTCAATTTAGAATGCAATATCAACGATTACGATATGGATGGCTCATCGTTATCTGCGGGTTACTAATGGCGTGTGGTCAACAGCCAGAGACGATCAAGATTTATATTACAACTACACCCAGCCAAAGCGGGGCCGCAGCCGCCCTTATCAGCGAAGATGCCAGTAGCCAACCTGTTGCCTATCAACGTACTCAATTGCCACGCACAACAGCGACCGCCACCATAACCCCATCACCAACCGCTAGCCTTACACCCAGCCCAACTGTCACTGATACCCCAGAGCCGTCCCCGTTTGATCTCGTTCCACCTGCCGATCAGCTGCCACAACTGCGGCGCTCAACGATGGGTGTTCAAATCCACCCCAATATTGTAGAAGCCGAATGGCGCTTCTTACTAGGAGAGTCCCAAAAGCTAGGATTTGGATGGGTAAAACTTCAAGTACCTTGGAACTTACTAGAGCCACAGCCCGGCCAATATGATCCGTTATTTTATACCTATGTTTTGCGCGTACAAGATGCCAATGTGAATGGCTTTCAAGTGTTATTGAGTTTTGTAGATGCACCTCAATGGGCCCGACCCGCCAGTGCGCGTGAAGGTTTTAACGGCCCACCTGCCGATCCCCAACACCTCGCCAATTTTATAACGACATTTTTAAACGAAACAAAACCCCAAGATCGACGGGTAGCAGCAGTTGAAATTTGGAACGAGCCTAATCTGCGCGACCGAGAATGGGATGGTGTACCGCTTGATGGCAGCACATATATGCGCTATTTTATAGCAGGTTATAACGCTATTAAGGCCATTGACCCCAGCATTATTGTTGTAACCGCAGGCTTGGCCCCCGTCGGTGACCTAGACGGCGCAGTAAGCGATAGACGCTTCTTGCAACAAATGTACGATGCCGGCCTTGCCCAATATGATGCAAAAATTGGTGTACATCCCTATGGCTGGGGAAATAGCCCTGATGAACGCTGCTGCATTGAAGGCCGTTCATGGGGCGATAATCCTGTCTTTTTCTACCAAGACACCCTCTATGACTATATCGATATCATTCAACGAAACGGACATAATACTCAAGTATGGAATACCGAATTTGGCTGGGGAACCTATCAGGGTGTAGGCGTTGAGGGCGCAGATGTTGCACCCCCTCCCGCCGGTGCAGAGTTTTTTAGCCTAATCTCACTCGAACAACAAGCGGTATATGCGCTGCGAGCCATTGAACTAGCCCAACAACCACCACTCTCAGACTGGGTGGGCCTCTCGGTGCTATGGAATCTCAATTTTGCTACATTGCCGTTTGTTGTCGAACAACGCCAAGAACAAGCTGGCTATAGCCTGCTGGATGCCAGCGGCAATCCGCGCCTACTATATTACTATCTATTGGTATCACGTCGGCTCGATTAAGGTTTGGCCTAGCCCCAAACGACAATTCGCAGCAAAATAGAGTCCAGTTTTGGACTCTGTTTTTATTTTTGATTGAAGAAGCCTAATGTCTAGCATAAATTTAGACCAAATTCGTGCCCTCATTGACAGCGGGGCGCATGAAGAAGCCCGAGATAAACTGATAGATGTCTTATACGAAAATTATGATCAGCTTGAGGCGTGGTTGCTTTTAACCGAATGCGCCCACGACCGCGAAGAATATAAACGGGCCGTGCGTGAAGCACTCCGCATTGATCCCACTAATGCTACCGCAAGGCGACTAGCAATGGGGCTATCTAAACAAGTTGATTCCTCTGGTGAAGGCCGCCACCGCCAATCAGCCAATCGCGCCATTCAATCACTCTTTAACTTAATCGTCTTGCTCGCTATTCTTGGCATTGGGGCAGGGATTGTATTTATATTACTTGGAAATCCTTTCAGCGACAACACAACCCCTACGCCATTGCCACCAGCCGAAGCCTTTAACCAGCAGTGTGCCGACAGCATTAACAGTACTTTTCGCCGCCTTGAGGCCCGTTGTGGCCTACAATCGCTCAATACAGTGTGCCTTGCCAATTTACCCATTCAGGTCAACGGCAATCCCACAGAACGTCTAGCTGGTGATCGCCTGCCATTAGAGCCACTTTCTTCTATTGAAACAGGGGGGTTTCAGGCCGGCACAGAACGCTGGGGTCTAGCTATACTTGAAGTAGCGCCATCAACCCAACTGATCCTCACCTCAGGGGTACGGCTAACCGAGTTTGACGAAAACCTCACTCGCCTCAGCTTCAGCAGTAATCCTGTAATGAGCGAGTGTGAGACTCTACCCCCATCCGGACTACTCATCACTGCTCGCCAAGCGCCCCTCACCATTATCATCAATGACTTACCAGCCACCATCAACGGAAGTGCATTTATTCAAGTGGATGTTGCAGCCGGTTGGCGGATTTTTGTGCTTGCCGGCGAAGTTGTCGTAACTGATCAACGCCTTGGCGTAGGCGACTCGGCCCAAGCGCCCGTCAATGCTCTGCTCCGAGTAGAAGCAGAAGCAGTTGTGTCTCAAGAAAGTGTGGTTCTACGGGGCAGCCTAGAGCACCTAGATCCATTACTCGCTTATGTCGAAACCACAATTATCCTGCCAGTGGCACAAGCACCAGAACCCACCTATCAGCCCAGCCTTACCCCAACTATGGGT
>CAZLPC010000158.1:0-7130 GCA_964561305.1 uncultured Anaerolineae bacterium | reverse complement strand
AAGGCGAACTGCCTGTCCCGCGCCGTGGTCGACCAGTTGTGCGCCACGTTCACCATCTGTGCCGCGCCCTTCAATCCAGCCAATGGCCAACGTTTGAGGAGTTTCTTGGCGCGTGGGCGCGGCTTCGCCCGTTACAGTGACACCCGCCAACACCCCCACCAATATCATCGTCAAAAAAACAACAGTCCTTATACGGCGCATAGACAACACCTACCTTATCACTTGAAATGTACTGCCAAAAATGACCTCGCCATCGCTTTCATGACGCAGGTTTTGCAAGGTTCCATCGGGTAGACGGCGATAGACAATGACGGCCCAAAAATAGTTGCCCACTGGCATATCGGGCGGAATGGCTAGCTCATGATAATCATGCACCACTTCGTTTTGTATCCATTGCGAGGTTGGATACATACCACTGACGGGGTGCTGAATGTCGGTGTGCCAAATCTCTGTCCAATCTTCTCGATAAATTCTTACCGAGAGCGAGTAATCATCTTCTAGGTCGGCCAAGGCCTGCCAAGACAACACCAATGGCTGATAGCTGGCCTGTTGATAGGTTGTCTCATCCATCCAATAGCCAGCCAACATCAATTGGGGTGTGCCATCGGGCGTGCTAAGGGCCTTACCAACGCGCACCACCCGCGCTGGCAATTCATCTAGGCTGTTGATAATGGCGGGTTGGCTTTGCAAGCAAATCAGCGCGTCATAAGCTGTGGGATGGTAGATCCGCTCGCTAATTTCATTTACACGGACATGATGAGACACACACAACGGGCGGGCGGTATCTTCATAAAGTGGTAAATAGCGCTCGACGGGATACTTAATTGTCAAATCGGGGCGCAGTCCTTCAACTTGTTGATAATACCACAAGATTGTAGAAGGCTCCCATTCGGTCAGTAGTACGGTATTAGGAGGTAAATCCGCCATGCCACTGGCCAAGCGTTCGCCCATGTCACCCGTTTTCAAGGTGGTGCGCCAAATGCCCAATGGCTGCCCATAATCTGCATCGTGTTGGCGAAGCGGGTAGGCATAACTCCATTGTGAGACCGCAACGACAACAGTTAATAGTGCCAAACTACTAGGCACAGCCAGCTTCCAGCGTGGCGAAAAATCCTTCAGACGTTGCTCTGCCCAAAGCCAAATAACCGCTAGGCCATGAGCATAGGCATACACCAACAATATAAACGAGGGCAAAAAGTACGTGAAAGGGCGATCATTATCACGCCAATTGGCAGCCAATCCCCCTTGTAGTGCATAGGTGAAAATGAGCAGAAAACCCGCCCCTAAATCGCGCCGAGCTAGGCTAATTGCGCCCAATATAGCAATGCCAACCACTATAATCGTATAATCGTTGAGCATAATGGTACTATAATTTTCGAGTTGTTGGGCCACGCCCGGTACAACAAAAGCCTCTTTGGCCTCATGACGATCCATCAGCCATTCGATCCATTGCCCGACGGTTGTGGGCTGCCATTCGCTGGGCGCTAACTCTCGCGATTGAATCCATGGCAAAAAAAGTGGATAAGTAATCAGGGCGGGCAAGGTCACTAAAGCCAAGCAAATCAAGGTGCGGCGTTTGTTTTGCCACACAGCTGCCCGCTCATGATATAGCACCAAGAATCCTAAGCCAAAGGCAAATAGCAGCATGGTGCGATGGTGCAGTAAGCTGATGCCATAAATGGCCGAGAGTAGATAGAGCAAGCGGTTGGCATGAGGTTTGTGGTGGTCTTGGGCCCACCACAATGCCAAACCCACCACGGCAGCGACAAAAATGGTATTAAACGCATATTTATCGGGCAGAACCGCTTGGCCCCAAAAAGTAGCCCCCAATCCACAAGTGAGGCCCGCAGTGATTGCAATAAGCCAACGATTATAAAGACGATAGACCATCCATAACAAAATGGCACTGCCCAAAGCACCTGATACAGCCGCCAGCAAGTTCATCCGATAGGCCACTGTGCCAACCGTCACGGCTTCGGCCCAAAGATGCCCCACAAAAATATAAAGTGGCAAGCCAGTAGGGTGGGTTAAGGCTAAAATAGGGCCAGCATATTGCAGTTCGCCCGCATCACCACCTACGGTACCGGGCATTAAGGTTTGAATATAGACCGCTAACAAAGCACTCAATAAAATAAATGCCCACAACCAAGGGGCCAAAAACAATTTTGAAAGCCTATCTGTCATCCGTCATCAACCTGTGGGTTCGCATCTACATGTTTTTGCGGCAATATTATAGCATTATGCAAGCTCGTATTGGTGGTCTATCGTAAAAGCAAGGAGTAAACGTCATGTTGCTGCGCCGATTTTGGTGGGTAGGCGTGCTGGGGTTAGGAATGATATTGTTGTGGCCACAACACACCCCTACTATCGCCCAAACTGAGTCTAATGATGCCATTTTGATATGGTGGCCCCAAGCACTTTATACCGACGAGTCACGCCTTGTTATGGACGACTTGTTTATCAGCTTTAATAACACCAGTAGCATCCAAATTAGCCCACGCATTTATTTAGCCAGCCATAATGGTCTCAATATTGTGGGCCAACTTAGCCTAGTAAATAGCGTTGCCCCCAATGCCTTGCCAGATGTAATGTTGGTGCGGCGCGATGATATGGCGGCACTATTGCAACAAACCAGCACTTTATCAGACCCAAGTATCTATAGCCAACAACCTGCTACCTTAAAGGCGCTTTCTGCTTGGGATACTCTATCGCTCATAAATGAATTTACGGTGCTGTCGCCAGCTTTAGTTAGCATGGGCGAAGCTAACAACATTCTCTATGGGTTGCCTTACCTTGTCGAACTTCAACATACTCTCTATCGGCCCACAGTCTATGATCAAGCACCCACCACCACCGAAAGCTTGCTGTTGACCGAAGAACCGCTTTTGTTTGCAGCACGCCCTTCTAGTAGCCAAGTTGTAAACGATTTTATTTTGACGTTATACGTAAATGCTGGGGGTACATTTATAAATGCTGAGGGTGCGCCGACATTAAATCCGTTGCCCTTGCGCCAAACCCTTTTATTTATCGAAGCAGCATCAGCAGCTCAGCTTATTGGCAACAACCTACTCATTTATCGCTCTATACAAGATTATATTGAGTTGTTGGATGATGCCGACAGCTTTGCCTTGGTTGATTCATCGGTCTATCTTAATATTCCAGAACTAGCCAGTTTTACGGTAGGGGCTGTACCTGCCATCAACCAAAATCAAGTGGTTTTAATGGATGGGTGGGTATGGGTGTTGCTAACCGATGATCCGGTGCGCCAAGTGGCTGCTTATCAGTTTGTAAAGTGGATGTTTGAGACCGATCAAATAGTAGATGTGGCAACAGCTGTCCAAAGCATTCCGGTGCAAGAACGGGCCCTTAATGCCATGAATGATCCTTATTATGAAACTGTTCAGTTGCTTTTTGCTGATACGGTTTTTGTGCGCGGGCGACGCAATCAGGCGGCGGTGGCACTTCAAGTTGCATTTGAAGCTGTGCTAAATGGCGCATCTGCCGATGAAGCCGCCACCGCCGCCCTCAATAGTATAGAGTCTGCCGATGACGGAAGCTAATTGGCATCCGTGTCTGTTGCGGCTTCCATTAGGCGCTGAATACGTTGCACCATTTCGGCAGGGTTAGGATGCAAGCCATCTACTAACAGCGCGTTTTCAAACAATTGTTCGATGGTGGCATCAATCAGCACATCATCTGTGCCACCTGCCAATAGCGCAGACAAATTGCGTAGCAGACGATGACGTGGATTGAACTCTAGTATCTTACGTGGTACTTCATATTTACGATCCAACAATTGGTAGACCTTTTGTGTATGCCGATCTAGCGTACCTTCAGGTGAGACCAAACGCGCCGGATTGGTGTTGCCCACCAATACTTTGCTCACCCGCACCGAATGGACACGTTGGCCCAGCACTTGCTCGAAACGTGCCTGCAAAACCGATAATTCATCGCCCTCGACGGCGGGTTGCTCGTCGGCAGTTTCGTCATCAGCAAGTGTGCCAATCTCAGAGAGATCTAGCCCTTCGTCATCTACGTTTTGCAGAGTATGACCGTTATAGTCAAACAATGAGTTGATCAAGAAGCTGTCTACGGTTTCGGTGAAAAACAGAACTTCAATGCCGCGTGCACGGAAGGGTTCTAGATGTGGGCTATTAAGAAGCGTAGCCTTGCTATCGCCTAAAATATAATAGATTGCTTCTTGATTCTGAACTGCTTGCATCCGCACCACATAATCCTCTAACGAGGCCAATGTATCTGGACTGTCGGTGCTATAAAATCGCAATAAGCCCGACAACCGCTCTTTGTTATCTGGGTCGGCTAAAAGTCCTTGCTTCAAGAATGGGCCAAATTCATCCCAAAACTGAGCATAACCCTCGCTATCGCGCTTGGCAAAGTCTTTTAGCTCGCGCAATACTTTACCCGTAATCGCCTTCTTCAAATTGGCCATCATCCGATTAGCTTGTACAGTCTCCCGTGAGACGTTCAGCGGCAAATCTTCAGAGTCCACGGCACCTTGCACAAAGCTCAAATAGTCGGGCAACAAATCGGTACAAAAATCTTGGATGAGTACCTTGCGGGCATATAGTTGCAAGCCCGGCTCGCGGCGACGGGCAAAAAGGCTCGGCTCGCGCTTGGCTGGCACATACAACAACGCATAATATTGCACAGGTGCATCGGTGTTGGTATGAATGTGCAAAAGCGGGTCTTCAAAGTTAAAGGTTAGAGCCTGATAAAACGACTTATACTCTTCCTCGCTAATGTCGCTGGCAGGCCGCCGCCAAATGGCCTGTTGGTCGTTTATAGGATCTTCGCCTTCGCCCATGTAAATCGGAAAAGCAATATAGTTTGAGTGCATGGTGATAATTTGTTGAAGGCGTGCTTCTTCTAAAAATTCGTCGGCATCTTCTTTGAGATAAAGCACCACATCTGTGCCGCGTACCTCACGATCCCCTTCGACCACTTGATAGGTCTCTGAGCCATCCGAAATCCATTTTACAGGGGCCGCATCGGGCAAATAAGACAACGTGTTGACCTCGACGCGATCTGCCACCATGAAAATGCTATAAAAGCCTACCCCAAACTGACCAATAAAATCGGCGCTATTGGCGCTACCTTTGGCTTGTTCCATAAAAGCCTTCACGCCACTGCGCGAAATCGTACCCAAGTTTTCAATTACGTCGTCACGAGTCATGCCCAAACCACTATCACTAATAGTCAGGGTGCGGGCTTCTTTATCGGCCACCACCTCAATTGCCAGTTCTGCGTTAGGATCACGCACTTCGCGGTTGGTTAGCATTTCAAATTGCAGCCGATTAATGGCATCAGAGCCATTCGAGATCAACTCGCGCAAGAAAATTTCGCGCTCGGTATACAACGAGTGAACAAGGGTATGAAGCAGTTGTTTAATTTCTGCTTGAAAAGTATAGGTCTCAGTCATGATAATGTTTCCTTAAATCTCTCAATTGCACTTGTCGTCCGCAATTATGGCGCGGTTGTGCAAGAATCACGTTTGAAATTCTTTAATGTCTTAAGAGTTGGGCCAAAACCCGCAAACCCACCAATCCCAACAGCAGCAGGCCTACCCCAAATACCCAAAATGGGAGGCCTTCTTCTTCGCTAGTGGCCACCACAACAGCGCGATACTGTTGGGCCGACTTCAGCCAGCCGATGTTTTCACCTTCTAGCAACCAAGTGGCGCTTCGGCTGCGGTTGCCAAAAGCGTCTATCGCCACCACATGCCACCCAACTTGCCGATCTTGTACGCCCACCAGCGGCCAAACAGTCTCGGTGGTTGTACCGGCCAATTGGGCGTTGATCCACACTTCATATTGAACTGGAACACAACTATCTGCCGAACTGCGCCAGCGTAGCACGTTGGGGGTGGGGCTGGTGGCTTGCAACAAAATTGACACTTGAGACATGGGTTGATCTGGCGCAAAGACATAGCGAGCGCTAAATCCATTCAACAAAACACTTATCCCTGCCTCTGTCCACACTGCATCCGACACAATTCCGGTTTGATCGCTGGCCACCAGCGATAAATCATCGGCACGATAGATTTGTAGCCCACACGTGCCCCGTGCCAGCGCCAACCATATACCTGTTGGATCACTAGCGGCGGCAAGTGACGATACATCAGCGCGGCGCACCACTTGGTCACTACCGACATCGAACCACAAAACTCCAGCGTCACCCATGCTTAATAACAACGTCAATGGATCAGAATTAGAAGCAATGTGTTGCACCATCCCGCCCAAGCCTTGCCCGCGCAAAATAGCACTTTCATTAATTAAATCGGCTTGCCACAACTGGCCATTGGCCGTACCCAACCACACCCCACCCCTGATGGTTGCGATGGCAGTAATGGGAACCGAAATTTGGCGTGTGATCGCAAGGGGCAACTCTGGAGATGCAGCAAGTTGTCGGATGGGTGAAAGCCAAAAACGTCCTTGTTCTACTGCCGCCAAATCAATAGCGGTTTCTAGCTGGCTGCGGCTGAAATGGGTAAGCTGTTGGTGATCGCCAATCACTATGTCGTCTCCGTGTAAGGCAACGTGATGCACAGCCCCGCCCTCCTCAACTTGCAAGATACGCTCTTGAAGGCGTTGCGGGTCGGTGGTGTCTAGCCAAATTGCACCCCCAGCTGTCGCCAAGAGCAAAGCACCATCCGCTGCTATAGCATCGGCAAAGTGCAATGGCGGTTGGTAGCTGGCCTGCAATTGAAACTGCTCGTTTTCTAATACCCAATGCTGCACCTGTGTACGAGCGATGCTATAAATTATGTCGGGCGTAGCCACTAACCATCCTAAATCAGGGATATTTTGCTGGGCAAGCCATTGTTGGGTATCGGGCTGGTAAAAGCGCATTTGTGCCCCATCTTGCACAAGCCAACCGTCTGCCAACACATGCACTGCTTTGATATTGGTATGGGCCGGCAAAGTATAGGCCAGTGTGGGCGTGTTGATGTCGCTGATGTCGAATACCTGTAGCCCCGCCCGACCAGCCGCCACCAATAGCCAAGCGCCGTCTTGTGCCAGCATTTGGGGCTGGCCAGCCACATCTATGTCTGCATAAACTTGGATATTAGCGGCATTGTCACGATCATACTGCAAAATCAGCAAGCGACC
>CAZLPC010000157.1:0-7177 GCA_964561305.1 uncultured Anaerolineae bacterium | reverse complement strand
GCGGAATGAGCAATTTTTGGCGGAGGAAGCCAGTTTTGGCAATGTCAAGTATACGCCCATCAATAATGACGCTGGTATCCAGCAAAATTTCGCCTGCAATCATATTTTCGTAGGCTTCGCCCCGAATAATGGCTTGCAACAATGAGAAAATGTCGAGGGCTCGCAAGCCAAACAAGATAATGCCACCATAAGCTGCACCCAAAGCTACTAATGCAGGCAAAAACTGTCCACTAGGATTGGGCAACAAAGACAACGGATAAGCCAGCAAGACCGCCACAATAAGACCAAACAATACCCCCACCAAAGCCGAAACCAATTGTTCGGCACTGGTATTAACCATCAGATTTTGGAGAGCGCGGGCAGGGCGCGTAGTTACCCATGGTGTAATGGTTAAACCTGATACAGCACCAATAATAAAAAACAACATGATACTTGCATCGGTCGGCAAATTAATGGCGCTTGCCACATCGTCGCCAAGGCCAGCCCCAATACCAGCTAGCAATGTCATACCAATGATACGGAAAAAATACTCTGGTGACATGGTGGTTTAGCTCTCCTGTCAAGGCACTACTGGCGACACCTGCGCGATAATAGAGTTGCAGGGGTGCGGTTTCCTAAGGCCAGACATCAGCAGCAGAAGTATAATAGAGAGGTGCTGCATGGATGGTAACTGTTGGGCGAAGGGTTGGCACAAGGCAAGTAGCCCCTAGTTTTTCAGTACAGTGGTTTGAATATCATCCAACCGTTTAACTGAAATTAATCTACAAATGTGACTATAGAGTATACTATTGTATGAAGCCAGAAGGCAAGATATGGAAACATTGTATACGATAGGTAAAGCCTTGTCTGAAGATATTAAAGGAACGGCAAAATGGCAGAACAAATTTTAGTGATAGAAGATGAAGCCAATATCGCTCAGTTTTTAGAGCGTGGGCTAATTTATGAGGGCTATCGAGTGGATGTGGCTTATGATGGGCAAAGTGGGCTTTCGATGGCCCGCGACAATCCGCCCGATATGGTGATTTTGGACTGGATGCTGCCCGGCCTAGATGGCATTGAGGTTTGTCGTCGCCTGCGGGCTGCCAGCGAAGTGCCGATTTTGATGCTGACTGCTAAAGACGCAGTGACCGACCGCGTAAGTGGCTTAGATGCTGGGGCTGATGATTATTTGGTGAAGCCGTTTTCGTTTGAGGAGTTGCTGGCCCGCGTGCGGGCGTTGTTGCGTCGCAGCAACACCACCTCGCGTCCAGAAATATTGCGCTTTGCCGATTTATCGCTAGATACAGGTACACACCGCGCCTTGCGTGGTGACCGCGCCATTGACCTGACCGCTAAAGAGTATGAACTGCTAGAGCTTTTTATGCGGAACCCGCGCCAAGTGTTAACCCGTGATGTCATATTTGACCGTGTATGGGGCTATGACTTTGGCGGCGAAAGCAATATTATTGAGGTCTATGTGCGCTATTTACGCCAAAAAACCGAGTCTGAGAGCGAAGGCCGCCTGATCCATACAGTTCGTGGTGTTGGCTATGTTCTGCGCGAGGATTAGCCACCGCTAGCCACAGTGGGGCATCGTGTTGGTTGCCGTTCCAGCACACACAAATAAGATGCCCCTTGGTCCTTAAACCCACATATTATATCCCACAAATTTCCTACGCAGTTCTCATGGTTCGCTTAAGGTGACGTGCTATATTCTTTGCCAGTCAATGCTCTAATGCAAGGACAATCCAAAGGCATTTGCATGACCATTCGTCTACGGCTTACGCTTCTCTATTCTAGTTTACTTATTGCCATGCTGGCGCTGTTTGGTATGGCAGTTTTTGGTATTTTAGATCAAACCCTGCGTTCTCAAACCGATGATAATCTTGTAGATACCTTAGACGATACTGAGCAAATTCTGTTGGCCAATCGTGCAGCCGATGGCCATCTTCAGCCAACATACTTTGGGCTAAAGTCTTTTCAACCCATCGACAGTATGTATGTTCAATTGTGGCTGCATAATGAGCAAGAACTAATCAATTTGTCGCGTAGCTTAGAGGGCTATGGTGAACATCTTGATGCGAATTCGGTGGGACACACCCAGATTGTCTTCTCAAATGTTGAAATTGACGGCATAAACCTGCGGGTGGCCACCCGCCCCATGGTAATAGATGGACACACCATGGGTTACTTGCAAGTGGCTTCCTCATTAGAATCCATTCAACACGCAACCTACAATCTCGCGATTATTATGGGTATTTTGGGCGCAATTGCCGTGATGTTGTCGTTATTTTTAGGCAGTTGGATGGCCTCGCGGGCACTGGCTCCCATCAATAGCATCAACAACACTGCCCAACAAATTGTTGCTGCCGATGACCTGAAACGGCGTGTGCCTTATAATAGCAGCGACGAACTAGGGGCCCTAACGGCAACCATCAACCGCATGTTAGAACGGTTAGAACGCCTGTTTACCTCTCAGCAGCAGTTTGTCTCGGATGTCTCGCACGAGCTTCGCACACCGCTAGCTGCCATTCAAGGCCACAGCGAGATTATTCAACGGTTTGGCTATGAAGAAGAGTCTATGACGGCTATTGCCCGCTCGACTGAGCGCATGGTGCATTTGGTCGAAGATTTGATGTTTTTGGCTAATGCCGATATTGGGCGCTTAAACCCCGTTAAAGCCGATGTCGAGCTAGATACCGTTTTGCTAGAGGCCTATAATCACGCCAAAACGTTGAGCAAAGACCGTGTAGTGGTTCAAATTCAACACCTTGATCATGTGATGGTAAAGGCCGACCCTTATCTCTTGAAAAATCTACTCAAACATCTCATTACCAATGCTGTCACCTATACCAACGATCAGGGCCATGTTATGCTGAGTTTGAGGCAACATGGCCAATGGGTAGACCTTAGTGTTACTGATACAGGCATTGGTATTGCGCCTGAAGATCTAAGCCATGTATTTGATCGTTTTTATCGCGCCGATAAAGCACGCTCGCGCATTAGTGGAGGCAGTGGCTTGGGCCTTTCGATTGCAATGTGGATCGCCAAAGCGCATGATGGGGATTTATTGGTAGAAAGCACGCTAGGCAAGGGCACAACCTTCACATTACGCTTACCTTATCTGTCATAAGAAACTCGCTCATCATATATAAGCGATTAGCGTTGTTGATTGGCCTTTTATTGCTGTTGCTGATGGCTAAAATTCGGGAGTACCACTTCGGGTGCTAAAACAGCATTGGTCACGGGCAGTTCTTTTAGCAATTCTACTTTAACGCGCACATCGAGTATGGTTTCTGCATCGCCCTTAAAAAGACCCCGTGTGGGCGCGGCGTTGGCATAATCTGTGCCGATGCTGGCCACAATATGCCGATCTTCTACAACTAGATTGTTGGTTGGATCAAATCCAATCCATCCCAAAGTCGGCAACCAAGCCTCTACCCAAGCGTGCGACGCATCGGTATCAGAGCGATCTTCATGATTGGCGCGGTGATATAAATAACCACTGACATAGCGGCATGGTATGCCAATTTGTCGCACCGCAGCTATCATAATATGGGCAAAGTCTTGGCAAACACCGTGCCGGGCCCCCAGCGCAATATCTATTGACGAATCCACCTTGGTCACATGTTGGACATATTCAAAGCGTTCATAAATGGCTGTGGTTATCTCTCGCAACATGGTTAGGGGGTCTTCGCGTCGCTGCCAGTCAATTTCTTGTAAAAATGAATGGAGTAGATCGGTTGCGTTTGTATATTGGCCCGGCATCAACATATCAAAACAGTCGCGCTCATAGTTTTTCTGGTCGATTTTATCCCATGTATGCATTGGTAATGCGTCAGGAACAGAGGGGCGCGCATTGATATTGACGATTGCTTCTGATTTGATTGCTAACCGTTTGTGTGGTGCTGGCAAATCAAAAAACTGGACGGTGTTATCTAAATAATCCTGATAGGTGAAAATTTTTACTTTGGGGCTAATTTCTAGGTTAAAGCGAACGCATGTTTGGTGCGCGTCGTTGCGCGGATACAGTCGAATTTCCATCACATTGTCTGAGATATAGCGGCTGTATTGGTAGGTTGTGAGGTGAGTGACTGCGTAATACATAATGTTACAATGCGTCCTCTATTTGATATGTAATGTACGTAGCATAGAGTATATCATGTATCTGATCAACCTGTTGTTTAATACCACTCAAGTAGTCGGGCAGATACTGAATATCGGCTATTTCATCGTAACTGAGACGCGATTGCAACCGACCTGCGGCACGCAACAACGGCGAATTTTTGACTCGGTTGGTCGAATCGGCTAATGCAGACAGCGAGTCGAGACTCATGTCTACACAAAACCGTAACGAGCGAGGAAATGCCTGATCAAATAAAAGAAATTCAATAATCTGTATCACTTGCAAATTGGGATTATAAACTTTGCAATAGGCTTCAAATGCAGTTACCGACTTCAATACAGCCAGCAGTTCAAAAAAACGATTGTTAGTCATATCGGGCGCGTGCTGAAGATCGGTCTGTTTAAAGTGAACATTTAGAAGATTGAGCAGTCCATAAGTACGCTCTATATAGCGCCCTAACTGAATGAAACGCCAACCCTGATGATGGTTCATTGTGGCATCTGTAATACCTTGAAACAAATGAGAACCATTTTTAATCTCTTTATAAAACTCGTGCGGAGACTGTTCCCATATAGTATTTTGATTGGCGCGTCGTACTTGAAGATAGAGCGTGTTAATTTGCGTCCACATTTCTGAACTGATCTGTTCGCGCACTTGACGCGCATTCTCACGCGCCTCCGTAATGGATGACATAATTGATACCGAGGTGGCTGTGTCAAAAGTGAGCCGCCGCACCCATTCGTTTGTATCCAAGTCTGTAGCTTCGTATGAAACCATAAGGCTTTCTAACAATGTCATCAAACGTTTTTGTTCAAGAAGGCCGGGTTCGCTGTCTAACAACATGTTCAAATGCACATCAACCAAACGGCTTATATGTTCAGCGCGTTCTAAATAGCGGCTTAACCAATATAAACTGTCTGCCACACGCGACAACATAACACTATCACTCATAAAGCACCCACGTATCTTTGCTTCCGCCGCCTTGAGACGAATTGACCACCAATGACCCTTTACGCAAAGCGACACGAGTAAGCCCACCCGGAACAATCGTTATTTGCTGACCGTATAAGATGAATGGGCGTAAATCAACATGTCTTGGTTCCAAATAATTCTCTAAATAACAGGGGGCTGTAGAAAGCGCGAGTGTTGGCTGGGCGATAAAATTACGTGGATTGGCTTTAATATAGTCTATAAACTGTTGTTGTTCTTGCTTGGTGCTTTGAGGGCCAATCAACATTCCATATCCACCCGATTCTCCAACAGCCTTAACCACCAGTTTTTCAATGTTTTGGATAACGTATTCTCTTTGCTTGTCATCTTCCAGCAGATAGGTCTCAACATCGGGCAAAATAGGGTCTTCGCCGAGATAATAGCGAATAATCTTTGGAATGTAGGCATATACTGCTTTGTCATCTGCCACCCCTGTACCAACAGTGTTTGCCAATACAACATTACCCAAGCGATACGAGTTAAATAAACCGCTAACACCAAGTTGCGAATCAGGCCGGAAGTTCAAGGCATCTAAGAAATCATCATCCACACGTCTATAGATAATATCTACCCGTTTTAAGCCCGATGTGGTTCGCATATAAACATAGCCATCGTGTACCAACAGATCACGCCCTTCGACCAGTGGAATTCCCATTTGGCGGGCCAAAAATGCGTGTTCGAAGTAGGCCGAGTTATACACACCGGGTGTCAGTAAAACGATATTGGGATTGTCGAGATGAGGGGCCAATGATTGCAGTGTATTTAGCAATAAGTGTGGATATTGATCAATAGGACGAATGCCATAATTGCGAAACAGACGCGGAAAAACATTCTTGGTTACTTGCCGATTCGCCAACATATAAGACACACCACTAGGCACACGCAAGTTATCTTCTAGAACAGTAAATTCACCACTTGCTAATCGAACAAGATCGGTGCCACAAACACTGACATAAACACCTTGTGGCACATCCACATTCCTCATTTCGCGGCGATAGTGTCGGCTGCTTGCAACAAGCTCATAGGGGACAATTTTATCTTTAAAGATGTTGCCTTCATGATAAATGTCATGCAGAAATAAATTCAAAGCAGTAAGGCGCTGTTTTAAGCCAGTCTCAATATGCGCCCATTCGGCGGCAGTTAAAATGCGGGGTAACAAGTCAAAAGGAAAGATGCGTTCTGCACCATTTTCATCGCCATACACCATGAACGTAATGCCCTGATTCAGAAAGGCAAGATCAGAGGCGTTTTGGCGATAGGTCAACTCGTCGGCAGACAGTTGCAAGATGTGATCGATGAGTGACTGATAGTGAGGGCGAATTTGATTGTTGACTTGGAAGGTCTCGTCGTAACAATCGGCGTGGGGCTTGTAAAATTCGAGTGACATAGATTGGACTGAGGTCATTTTTGTTATCCTAAATCAATAATAGCTGATGAAAATATTACATAAAATAAACGGTGTGCCTTCCTTTCACCAAAAGTAGGTACTGCAACAACCAAATAACACTTGTTTAATGGATAGGGCAGTTGGGGTTTGCTACACTGATGATAGTATGGATAAAATCTTTTAGAATTATTCAGATGATACAAATTTAACCTCATCGGTGGTCACTTTTGAATTGCAATACACTTCAAAACTAGCTTATAAATCTAGGTTCCACCTTTTGCCCTACCAATCTCAAACACCTTTGCTCATATAGCTTGTTTGGCACATCACCCCTCGTTAGAATGGCGCACTTGTTGTAAGATTTGCCTTGCGATGTAACTGAGTACAAAAAAGCATAAAATTTGACACAACCAAAAGGGACTTTGACCGATGTCAGCACCCATAACCACCATTGATCACATTAGCCAGTACGACGGTCAAACCGTGACTGTACGGGGTTGGCTTTACAACAAAACCGGCAAGGGTAAATTACAATTTTTGAAGCTACGCGACGGCACAGGTATTTTGCAGTGTGTGGCGTTTAAGCCCGACCTGCCCGAAGACACATTTGAGATGGCCAAAGCCCTCGCCCAAGAATCGTCGCTGATCATTACAGGGACGGTAAAGGCCGATGAGCGTGCGCCGGGTTTTCCGGG
>CAZLPC010000156.1:0-7183 GCA_964561305.1 uncultured Anaerolineae bacterium | reverse complement strand
ATGCGTCCACTTTGGCGCGCTCCGCGATGCCGACGCATTACCCAGTGATAATTTACATTATCACGAGTAATTTTCGGCTTAAAAAGAGAGGCTATTTGCCTCTCGATATATGCATTAATGATCGAACATAAACAACCACGAGCCAACCGTTACTACATCGCCTGCACTTAACCGAAATAACCCTTCCACCTTGCCACCGTTGGCAAATGTTCCGTTAGAGCTACCCATATCTTCAAGATAATATTCATCACCTTGTCGAATAATTTGGCAATGGCGCTCTGAGACTTCGTTTTCTGGAATGACAATATCATTGGTGGTCAAGCGCCCAATCCGTAAAATCGGCATATCTAGCACAAGTTGTTCGCGCTTCCATTTAATGAGGCGTGGCGTTTGGCCGTGTCGCTCAATGGCTTGGCGTGTGGCCCGCAACCGACCATGCACAAGAATGGTCTCCTCGCGCTTCTTCATACCACGTTGGGTTGAGTAGTACGCCTTGGTGGTAGTGGACTTGCGCGAGTACGCATCATAACGTGCTTCGCCCATTTCCATGTCTACGGCTTCTTCGCGCAACATATTATGTTCGGCTTGCAGATCGGAATTATCGAAATAGGGACTATTTTGGATATGATCGGCCGCTGCTGCTAGCACCGCCTTCGCCGCAGGGAAGTTACCCTTATCTGCTTCTTTAACGGCTTTTTCGCGGGCGCGGGCCGCTTCTAATAACAAGGCATTGCGTACCACATCCGGATTTGGCTCATCTTGATATAGCTCGACATCTACCACTTGAACAGACAAATCATATTCAGTCGAATGATGGGCAACTTGCTCACCTTCTACAAAATCATACACAATTTGAATTTTGCCCAACGACAATTCGCCGAGTTTCATCTGAGGGGCAAGCATCAGCTCTAGCAATAAGTCTTTTTGATCTTCATTATATAAATCACCCATCCGATAAACCTGTGCCGATAACTCATCTTCGGTAGGATAAGTGTTCAGTTGATGATATTGCTGGACAGGCTGGGCAGGAATAAAACGAACACGAATATTTTGGGCCACTACTGCTAAAAGATCGCGCAGTTCTTCGGCAAAAATCTCTGGGGTCCGATCTGGATTATCGATAAAGTAAAATGCGCCACCACCTTCGGTAGCCATGCGCGTCAACAAATCTTCGTTAAAATCCATACCCACCCCCATGGTGGTGGTAATAATGCCTTCTTCGCGTTTTTGCCGCGCCATTTCAGTTAGGCGCTCTGTATCGGTTATACCTTGATTTGCCAAGCCATCAGTTAACAACAATACTCGATTGATTTGGCGGGCCTCTTTATGCGCTACAATATGCTGACAGCCTTCTAGCCAACCACCGCTTAAATTCGTTGTGCCACCCGACGTAAGTTTTGCAATGGCTTGTGTAATGCGCTCTTTATGTTCGATTTTTTGTGAGGCAACGTTGGTAGTAACGGCATCATTATATGACACCACACTGATACGGTCGGCACTTGTAAGGTGCTGCACCAAAAATTGTGCGGCTTGCTTCACATAGCTAATTTTTTCTCCAGCCATAGAACCACTTCGATCTAGCACAACGCTGATATTAAGTGGCAGGCGTTCGCTATCGCTGTTAGGGACACGATCAGATGATATTCTGATCAATATATAGAGTTGTTTTTGCTGACCATGTGGAATGGATTTATGGCCGAACAACAATTCAATTTTCACGGATAGCACTCCTTGGCTGAATAGTTTTGCTGCATTTTACCACCGAATGGCACTTAATAACCAATAATTTAGTATGTAACATAAGTTTTGATGTGTATACCTGAAAAGCCAATCTCTCGTTAGAATAGATAAACTGCTGATTCAATGACGAAAGGTCAAGTATGAAACGTGTAGCGATCTTAACCAGTGGTGGCGATGCGCCGGGCATGAATGCTGCCATTCGGTCGGTTGTACGGTGTGGCATCAGCGAAGGGTGGGAAATATTTGGGGTACATTATGGTTATCAAGGCTGCCTAGATGGCCACATTACCCCATTAAAAGCCCGCGATGTGGGTGGCATTGTTCAAAAAGGTGGCACAATTTTGGGTAGTGCGCGTGCACCTGAATTTAAAAGCCAAGAGGGGCGCGAAAAAGCTCTGGCTAACTTCGCACAATACGAAATCGAGGCATTAGTAGTTATTGGTGGCAACGGCTCGCAAACTGGCGCAAACGCGCTGCACGAAATGGGCTTTCCAGTAGTGGGTGTTGCTTCAACTATTGATAACGACTTGCTCGGCTCTGACATTACCATTGGCGTAGACACCGCCCTAAACATCGCTGTTGAAGCCATTGATCGCCTGAAAGTGACGGCAGCTTCTCATCGGCGCGCGTTCATCGTTGAAGTGATGGGCCGCGACTGTGGCTATTTGGCGTTAATGGCTGGCATTGCGGGCGGTGCAGAGGCTATTCTTATTCCTGAAGTTGAAATTAGCGCCGATGAAGTAGCCAAAGAATTGATAGATGCTTATAAACGTGGCAAAACGCACGGGCTAGTTGTCGTTGCCGAAGGTGCAAGCCTAAATGCTCAAGAACTGTCCGATTACTTCGAGACGAAATACACCAATTTAGGCTTTGGGTTACGGGCTACTATTTTAGGGCATGTTCAACGTGGTGGTGATCCCAGTGTATATGATCGTTTACTGGCGACACGCTTGGGTGCTGGGGCTGTTGCGGCTCTTGCCCGCGGCGAAAGTGGTGTATTAGTTGGCACAATCGGTAGCCAAATTACCACAACACCGCTTACTGAAATTGCTGGCCGCACTAAATCAATTGATTCGACGCTGGTTGAGCTTGCCAAAATTTTAGCCATCTAGCGGGATAATAACAGGGCAATCTTTTTCAGGATGTTGCATTATATGAACAGCAATGCCAAAGGCCGCCTGAATATGCGCCGCAGTCAATACCATTTGCGGGGAATCTATAATAGTCAGGTGGCTTTGGTGCATAATGCCGATGCGGTCGGCATACATCGCCGCAAGATTAAGATCGTGCAAGACCGCCACTACTATTTTGCCGGCAAGTGTTAGCTGGCGGACAATTTTCATAGTCAGTTGTTGGTGACGCAAGTCCATTGCGCTGGTTGGCTCATCTAGCACCACAATAGGGGTTTGTTGGGCTAAAACGCGTGCTAGGGTAACACGCGCCTTTTCACCACCCGATAATGTGGCATATTGACGGTCGCGGAGGGTATAAACTTCTGCCAAATCCAACATCTCTGCAACAATCTGCCGATCGGCTTCGGTTTCAGTAATGCGGATATGTGGATGACGACCCATCATCACAACATCTTGCACGGTAAAATCAAAGTTCATCTCGATTTGCTGGCGCATTACGCTACGTTGCAAGGCCAACGCTCGGATAGAATAGTGATTTAGCGGCTTATTGTGTAACATAATATTTCCGGTATGTGGTGCTAGTTCGCCTGTTAACAAGCGTAAGAGTGTGGTTTTTCCTGCCCCGTTGGGGCCAATTAAAACCACAAATTCACCTGCCTCTAGTGATAACGAAACATCACGCACCAACCACTGGTCAGCACCGATTTTATAACCTAGATGATGAGCCTTAATCATTTACAATTGGCCTCGGCGCTGTTGGGTCAACAAAATAAGTAATAAGAAAAATGGGCCACCAACAATAGCCGTCAATACCCCAACAGGAACCTCTATTGTGATGCCGGTGTTGGTGGGTGGCGGCAATGTACGCCCATACATATCTGCTGCTACCAGAAAGATCGCCCCGCCCAACATGCTGCCCAGCAACACAAAGCGATGATCTGGCCCAAATAGGAGGCGCACAACATGGGGCACAACCAAGCCAATAAAAGTGATGATGCCAGCAAAACCTACAGCAACCCCAATCATTAGTGCCGATATACCGACTGTAACTTGCTGTAGGCGCGTGGTATTGACTCCTAAATTGCGGGCTTCGCTTTCACCAAGTGTCATGATATTGAGTTGACGGCTAAAAAATGGCAAAATAATCATCCCCACCGCCACAATCGGTAGTGTGATATATACATCTGACCATTGCAGATCTTTAAGGCTGCCCAAGCTCCAGAAAGTAATGTCGCTGGTGCGGCGTTCGGTGCCGATAAATGTAGCTACACCCACCACCGCGCCACCAATCGAATTAATGGCAAGGCCCACCAGTAGCAAATTGATGGTAGATGTGCGGCCGCCTATGCGGCTTAACCGATAAACCACTGCTGTCATAAGCACACCGCCCATAGCAGCAGCCAACGCCTCGGCCAGCCGCCGCCCCGATACATCTTCTGCCCACGCCGCAACAAGTGGAAGCGCGGTCATCTGCGCTAAAATTGGGCTGAGATCAGCTTGTAATAAAATGGCAACAACCGCCGCCATAGCTGCCCCACTCGACACACCAATTAAGCCCGGATCGGCAAGTGGATTGCGGAAAACTCCTTGCAAAACAGCCCCTGCCAGCCCCAATGCCGCGCCAACCAGCACCGCCATCAGCACACGCGGCCAACGTACATCATAAATGATAGTTGTGGATACAAATGTGGCCCGTTGCTCATAATCTAGCCCGCTGTCATAGTCCACATGTGCCCACTGTGCAAGACGATCTGTGGTTGCTTTAATAACAAGACTGCGGTCAATTTGAATAGATGTCACTTGGTTGGCGCTAACCGAGGCAAGCGTGAGATCAACCAACACAATGCACATAACGATGAACATCGCCAACCGAAAAAGCGGCTGACGCTGAAGCAGCTTTAGCCGCCTAAATAATGCTAGCGTCATTTAGTCTCTTGTGCCCATCTGGTTGCAAGGGCTTCGCCACGACCGCTTACACCTAGTGCTGCGGCCACTATGCGCGGGTCGCTGGCCGATGGCACAACCACCACACTCAATCCATTAGCACGGGCACTCTGCCAATCATCAGTGGTTTGCATCACTAGCAAATCAGATTCGGTTGCATCTTCGATAGTTATTGGATGAAAGCCCAGCGCAGTCACAATCGGCATTAGATCAGCAGTGGTGGCGATGGATGCAAGTATATCAACGGTAACGACGTGTTCGGTGGCATCTACCACTGTATAAGGATAGGCGATTTCTCGTTCCCATGTCATTTCTGGATGAATAGCAGCCGCCAAATCCAATAGCATAGCCCCTGTGCGTGTTGAAAGTCCCAATAAATATTGATCATCATAGATCAAGAAATTATTATCGCGTCCGGCAGGGGTTTGCGACATACCTTGTAAATTTTGGGCAACACTTAAGCCGCCTGCGCCTTCAATGCCGCTTTCCATCAGCAACACATAATCTGGGTAAGCAGTTAGCAGAATTTCTGCGTTAAGCGGGATATACCCACTTACACCAATTTCACCTGCCGCCTCGATGCCACCAGCACCCTCAATAAGGGCTTCGGCAGGTGTATTGCTGCCATAAACCAGTTGCAAGCGTGTCCCACGAAAATACAATAATAATACGTATGGTTGTGTGTTGACATTGGCCGTGGCAGTGCGAACCCAATCAATTTCGGTAGCAATACGACCCGCAAGGATTTCTCCCGCCTCTGGCACGCCCAATGCCGCCGCCACCAACTCGACCTTGCGAAGCGGCAATGTCAGATCAACATCATCACCATCTGGCAATATCACCACAGGAATATTAAGCGCACGTAGCTGATCCAATACCACATCGGGCATACAGGTCTCGGTACAGAAAAACACAGTAGGATCCATTGCTACAATAGGTTCGAGGGTTAGCCGTCGGGCAAATCCGAAGGTTGGCACACGTTCTAAAATATCAGGCGGATAGGTGGCGCTAATATCTACACCAACTAAGTTTTCTGCAAAACCCAGCGCCACAACAATCTCAGTAATGTCCCCGCTACCTGAAACAATGCGATCAACCGATGCGATAGTTACTTCTTGTCCAGTTGCATCTATGATGGTAAGCGGAAAGCGCGTGGTGTTACCATCTTGGGCGTTGGCCGGTTGGGCCGACCGAAACCCCATCAGCAACAACACCGCTATCAAAAATAGGTGCTTCAACAAAAACCGTCTCCTATTCAGCATCGGTGACACGGGCTTGCAATTCGGCTGGCAGTTTAGCCAGTTCTTCAGCCGATATGCTAGACAGGGTAGCCACAGATATATTGTCTAATACGCTTGGGTCTTGTTGAATCATCCATAAGAGAATATCAGCCGTCAGATATTGTGCGATAATGTAGCCCGTGTACGGGTATTCCGCTGTCCAATTGATGATTTCGATGCCGTAAAGTTCTGTATTGGTAAACGGATCAACCACTGTAGTAAAAAAGTCGGCGGCAGTATCTAGTTCGATCTCAAAACCGTCACCCACCAGCTTCCAATTCAAATTCAAAGTCGGTGCGTCGCTGGCAACATCGGGGGCTATCGCTTCAGTTTGCATCATGGGTGAAAAATTTAGCAGGCTAAGGCCCTGAAAAACAGGAATGGCTACTGCTGTCGAAATAAGGTTGAAAAAGTCATCGTCGCCAGCATCAAACAAAAAAGCGCCTTCAGCGTCGGCAAAAGCAATTAAGGTACGCTCTGGGTTATCCCAATCTGAAAAAGACTGATCAGATGCAATCAGCGCCTGCATTACAAATGCTGTTGCTAGGGGATCGCTGGTATTGGCTGTTGGGAAAATTGTCCAGCCACCATCTGGGCGCTGCAAATTACGAATAAAGTCCAGTGCAGATGCTATGGCAGAATCTTGTTCATCAGCGACGAGGGCTTGCAGGCACAAACTGGTTGTGATGACATCTGGCTCAACGTCTGTGCTAATGGCAAACCCACCTTGCTCGTCTTGGGCTACAAGGAGAGCGTCGCTTTGGGCTTCAGAAAGTGGGATGTTTAAGGCAAAACGCGCTATCAGGCCTAGGCAAAATTGATCGATGGGGCCACCGTTTGCGTCGCGCAATTGTTGGCTATAGTTTGCCAAAAGTTCACCATCGGCAAATGCTCCTACATCCGTTCCCGTTGCAACCAATGCCATTAAAGAGAGCGACAGTGCGTCTAAGCTTAATTCAGCGAAAGGCTGGGCCGCAATCCAATCTAACGCCGCAGGGTTTTCTTCTTCGACAGTAGCGAGGGCCATTAATGAGAGTGCGGTCGCACCCACTTCATCGCCAAAGCTACCATTATCGGCTTGCTGAC
>CAZLPC010000155.1:4090-7251 GCA_964561305.1 uncultured Anaerolineae bacterium | reverse complement strand
TGATCCGCGTGTGGCGCGGGCGGCGCGTTTGTGGCCACATTTGTTTCAGACATCGGGCTTTTTTGCGGCACGCCTGCGTAAACTAGACGACACACCTGCCCCCGATATTGAGTGGCCACTCTCGCGCTATCCATGGCAGCGCCTGCGCGATATTGAGCTGAAGCCAATAGTAGCAGGTTTGGCCGATCTGTATGGCTTTGATTTTAATACCGTACTGGCCGAATATGCCTTAGAAGTCTATCGTAAAGACGATTTGCTATATGCTATCCCGACTACGTTGATGTCTGAATTTGGCGACTTGGCCGCGATGTCTATTGGCTTGTTGATTGGACAATACGAAAAAGGTGACTTTGTTCCTGCACATGAGTTTGTCTCAAGATTTTGGGGGCAATTTATCGGTGGGCGTTTGTTATTAGATGATGCCGAGCAACAACACATTTGGCTAGATGGGCGCGACTTGCGTGGGCTTACCATTCCTGACGAATTAATGGGGCGGGTGGTGTTGCTTTATAACGAATGGGGTGAATTTATTGGACGAGGTCGGGCCCAACCCGACCGCATCCGCAATTTGTTGCCCAAGCGAGTGGTTTAATTGTGTTGCCAAAAAACAATATGATCTTGATTGTGGCGCACCAGCCGGCCTGCATTTTCCAAAATATCTATGTGGCCCAATACTTCTGACAGCGCCAAAAACTTTTCGGCTTGGCCAATGTGGCCATACATTTGCTCGGTAATCTGCCAAAGATTGGCGGGGCCATCGGCAAAATAACCATGAATACGGTCGGCGCGTTTTTGGTGCAAAGCCAAGCGTTCTGTAACCAAACCCATTACATCAGTAATAGGTTGACCATGCCCAGAATAGGCAATTTGAGGTCGCAGGGCTGCAATACGCTCAAGATGGTGTATATATTCGATGAGGCGGCGGGGACGCAAACCACCAATCGGCGAGGGCTCGACTAAGGGATTAGAGCTAATCTTCAAGATTAAATGATCGGATGCCAGCAGCGTCTCAGTAGCCGCATGATACAAGCAGATGAGATCACCTGCATGTCCCGGCGTATAATAGACTTGCCACTCTATGTCGCCGGCCCAAATGTGATCGCCCTCATTAATGGTGCGTGCGACGGTGGCCGGGGCATTAACAAAACGATCAATCCAATGGGTTGTGCGGTTAATGATGGATAGCATATCATCGGGCACGGCTCCTTCAATGCACACTTGCTGAAAAAAACCATCGTGCCATTGACGGGCATTTTTAGGCGATTCTACAAAAGGCTTAGTATAGGGATGCACAATCACAGGTGCGTTGGCCTCTTCGGCAACCTGTTGCACCAAGCCAACGTGATCGGTGTGATGGTGCGAGATAATGATTTGCTCTATGTCGCTGATTTGATAACCACAGTCTTTTAGCTGCCTAACAAGAGCATTATAGGCTTCGGGTGTGTTGGGCCCCACATCTAAGAGTGTCAGTGGTGAGCCTTCGATCAGATATAGATTGACATCGCCCACAGCAAAAGGGGTAGGGATGGCCAGCGTACGAAACTTGGGCAAAACGGTCATTAAGCGGTTGTGTCCTCGCTGGCTTGGTTATCATCAGTGTTAAGGGCCGAGGCATCACGGCTTTTGACCAACACTGTCCAAGTACCTTTTTGCACCGTTACACCATCTTGATTAAGTACCTTAACATCAAAGGTCACAAAGCCACCCCCAGCCGCAGGCATGGCGCGGGTTTTGCTGATGGTCGAGATAGTGTAGATAGTATCGCCGATATAAATAGGGGCGCGGAATTTCCATGTTAGCTCGGTAAATGCAATCACTGTGCCGTCTAGGTAGCCTAGCGAGTATGATTGCCCCGATGATACAGATAGCCCCAATAATCCATGAGCAATGCGCTGGCCAAATTGTTGTTGGGCGGCATAGGCTGCGTCTAAATGAAGTGGGTTGAAATCGCCAGTGACCCCAGCAAAGTTGACAATATCGGCTTCATTAATCGTGCGGCCCGGTGTTTTAAGGGTTTGGCCCACTTCCATTTCTTCAAAATATAACCCACGCGACACGACATATACTCCTTGTGTGTGGATGAGAAAAAAGTCTCAATCAGTCTAAAAAGCGTGCGACCTCGGTCTGAAATTGCTCTAGGTGAACAGGTTTTGCCAAGAAGCCATCCGCCCCAAAATTTTCGGCCAGTTGTGCTCCTTTGGGGTGGGCACTAATAACCACAACCCGCGTGTGTTTCAGCGAAGGCGTGCTACGCATAATACCCAACACCATTTCACCTGATGCGGCGGGCATCATCAAGTCCAAAATCACTAAATCGGGCAAGAACTCTTGAGCAATGTCTAGGGCTTCTACACCATTGGTTGCCTTCATCACATCATGCCCAGAGTGGCGCAAAAACAGTGTCCATACATCCAGCATGTCGGCTTCGTCATCAACCAGTAAAATTTTCGCCATGATAGTTTTGTTCCCCTAGTTATCAATAATGGCTGTTGACTAATGATACTTATGTATTGTAACCCAATTGTACGATAACATCACGATTAAGATCACAAAAAAGATGAAGGGATGATCAGAAAATGAGCAAGCCTTTTTTGGTGGGTGGACAATGGCACACCAGCAGCGAGACTCGCTCCATTATTTTTCCTTATGATGGCCAAGCCATTGCTGATGTATATATGGCCTCAGAGGCAGAAATGGATGCTGCTATTGTGGCAGCTCAGCGCGGCTTTGAAGTGACGCGCCGCTTACCAACATATCAGCGAATTGAAATACTAGACAAACTTGGCGACTTGTTGCGGCAACACTTTGATAAAATGATCCAGTTGATGATTCTCGAAAGCGGCAAAACCCATAAAACCGCCCACGCCGAACTAACCCGTGCCATTCAAACAGTACGGATAGCAGCCGAAGAAGCAGGCCGCATCAATGGCGAAATTTTAGATTTGGACTGGACACCTGCGGGGGCCGGCCACCGTGGGTTTGTGCGGCGTTTTCCGATTGGGATCATTTTAGGCATTACGCCGTTCAACTATCCGCTTAATTTGGCTATGCACAAACTTGCACCAGCCATCGCTAGTGGCAATGCGATTATTATTAAGCCGCCAGAGGTTGCGCCCTTGTCGTCATTGCTGGTAGCCGAGCTAGTGCTGGCAGCAGGTTTT
>CAZLPC010000155.1:0-4080 GCA_964561305.1 uncultured Anaerolineae bacterium | reverse complement strand
GAAGCCCTTAGCGTGTTGCCTGCGCCCGGCCCCCGCACCGAAAAACTGGTGATGGATGATCGAATTGCGATGGTGAGCTTTACGGGTAGTGCTGCTGTGGGATGGGGCATTAAAAACAAAGCTGGCCGCAAACGGGTTGCCCTAGAACTGGGTGGCAATGCCCCTATAATTGTCCATAATGATGCAGATTTGGCGCTGGCAGTGGGAAAAACAGTAGCTGGGTCTTTTACAAATGCTGGGCAAAATTGTATTGCAGTGCAGCGTATTTTCGTGCAAGAATTGCTATATGATGAATTTTGTAGGCGCTTTGTCGAAGCGGCCAAAGCCCTTGTGCTGGGCGATCCACGCGACCCCAATACCGATATTGGGCCAATGATTCATCAACAAGCCGCTGAACGTACTGCGGCTTGGGTACAAGAAGCAATAGCGCAGGGTGCGGTCGCCTTATTAGAAGGGCAGCAAAACGGCGCATTTTATGGCCCCACCGTACTGACTGAGGTGCAACCCCACATGAAAGTGTGTAGTCAAGAGATTTTTGCCCCTGTCGTCACCATTAGCCCCTACCAAACATGGGACGACGCTATCAACATGGCAAACCACTCAGAGTTTGGCTTGCAAGGTGGCATTTTTACGAACGACATTCGCCTGATTATGGATGCGTGGGAGCGACTAGAGGTGGGTGGCTTGCAGATTAACGATGTTTCGACGTTTCGGGTGGATCACATGCCCTATGGCGGCATAAAGGCATCGGGTTTTGGGCGCGAAGGAGTGCGCTACACCATTCAAGAGATGACCGAACCCCGTCAATTGGTGATCATGTTATAGGAAGGGAATATCATGAAATTAACAGACATTATCGAACACCGACCCTATTCATTGCCCGACGGGCCATGGGTCATGAAACAAACATGGAGCAAGCTGCTTTTTATGCACTGGCCCTTGCCACCAGAGCAAATACAGCCTCACCTTCCAAATGGCTTAATTTTAGATACTTATGAAGGGCAAGCATGGATAAGTGTTGTGCCCTTTTTGATGAGCAATGTGTATCCACGTTTCACTTTTCCTGTGCCGTGGTTATCATCGTTTCCAGAGTTAAATGTACGGACGTATGTCATCCGCGATGGCAAGCCGGGTGTGTGGTTTTTTTCGTTAGATGCGGCCAATCCGCTTGCTGTTTTGATTGCCCGCAACTTGTATCGGTTACCATATTTTAATGCCACTATGAGCGTAGTGGAGCATCCTAGCACTGTGGATTATTATTGCTTACGCCGCGATAGTCGTTCTGATCCGGCGCAGTTTGTGGGCGAATATGGTCCCACTGGCGAGGTGTTTCATGCCCAGCCCGGCACACTTGACTATTTTTTAGCCGAACGCTATTGCCTCTATACCCACGATCAACAATACAATATTTATCGGGGCGAGATACACCATAAGCCATGGCCATTGCAACCAGCCCAGGCTCATGTTCGGGCCAACACGGTCTCTAAAGTACAATTGCCCACAACCGATCCCATTTTGCATTATGTCGAGCGAATTGACATATTGGCGTGGGTAATTAAGCCTTTATGATGCGATATGGTTATGATTGTGCTGCTTTATAAGGTGCTGATGGGGCTGGGTATAGGGATATTGTGGGGTTATGTGTGGCGCGGATAGGTCTGAACTAGCTGTTGTGATATGGCTATTGGCTTTAATGGGCTATGTACTGGTGGGCTATGGGGATGTGCCGTTTCATGGCGACGAAGCCGATCACCTGCATAAAAGCCATGATTTTGTTGTCGCATTTGTGCAGGGCCGCCCATCTGCTTTGCGCGTGATTCCCCCAGTATCCATTGATTCTACTGAGCATATTCGGCTGTTAACGGGTTCAACACACGCTTATCCAACAGGGTATGCGTTGTGGTCAATGGGTGTTTATGATGAAGATTGGCCCCGCTCTTGGAACTATGCCCAAGCAGTGGATTGGAACATTGAGAACGGACGCTGGCCCAATGAGCGTATTTTACAACGTGGTCGCTTGCCCCATGTGATCTTAACATTATTGAGTGTGCCATTGGCATTTGGGATCGTGTGGGGGTGGCGGCCACCCCATCCTTATATAACAGGGAGTTTAGCTGCGTTTTTGGTGGCTACTCATCCAGCATGGCTGCTCAATGGGCGGCGTGTTTCGCAAGAAGCGGCGTTGGTCACGCTTAGTTTGGTTTTGGTGTGGTGTGCGGTGTTGCTTGCTCGGCGTTTTACAGTACTACGTTTACTGTTATTGACGCTATTGAGTGGGTTGTGTTTGGCCGCCAAACCCACTGCGGCAATTAGCGTTGGCGCGACTTTTTTGGCGTTGGGTTGGATAGCATGGGCCCATCCCCAGCGCTTGAAAAGCTGGATGCAATTGTCGTTGGTCGGTGTGGGTGCAATTGGTTTATACGTTGTGTTTACACCACCTATTTGGAGCCATCCACCCGCCCGCGTGTTGCTGGCAGCCCAGCTTCGCGCCGATGTACTGGCGGGACAATCTGCGGCCAGCCCCGATGCTTATCAGCGCATTGACGAACGCTTGATTGGCCTCATTCAACAGCCATTTCTTCAACCGCTACAATATTATGAAACAACGGCCTTTGAAGGTGTCTTAGACGACGACATCCATTATTATGAGCGTTCGGGCTATGGGGGATGGCGCAAGAGTCAGGCAAGCGCTTGGCTGGCAACAGGTTGTGCGCTATTGGGTCTTGTACAATTGGCACGCTATCGGCACAATGCGGCGCGGCAAATCGCCTTAGTGTGGCTGATCCTCACGCCTTTGGCTTTGTTGATCAGCGTGCCCTTGGCGTGGCAACGTTATTATTTGCTGTGGTCAGTGGGCTTGTGCTTGCTGGCCCCATTAGGAGCAATGACAATTCTAAGATGGCTGAATGGCTACAAATATTTTTGGCGCTAATGCCGTTTATGGCATGGTTTTTTGTGGGCGTAGGCGTGCCGTGGTCCTTGGCCATTTTGCCGCGCCAAGACTGGGCAGATCGGTCGCTGGTGGTGGCGGTGGGGCTGGCTTTGGGGCCGTTGTTTGGCACACTGTGGCTTTTTCTATTAGGTACATTTGGCCGCTTCAGTGTGATGGGGGCCTTGTTTGGCACACTTATCATTGCTGCTGTTGGCACTTGGATAGCATGGCAACGGCGGCACACGCCTTTTCAACCCGTTAAAGAAGTGCCCCAAATTCAATTTAAAGGCTTAGATCGTGTTTTGTGGATGATGATGGCGGTGGCTTTGGCCGCCAGTGCATGGGACACCGCTTTTTGGCCTTTTTTGCGCTATGACACGCTATGGACATTTGGCTATAACGCCCGTATTTTCATCCTAGAAGGTCACATTCCCACCCACATTGACTACTATCCTCAGCTTGTGCCGCTTACCTTCACCTATGGGCAATTGGTGTGGGGCGATGTGAGTGATTATGCGGCGCGGGCGGCTGTGCCGTGGTTTATCCTTAGCAGTGCGATGGCAGCGTATGTCTTGGGCTGGCGGATCTATGGCCAACGTCTGATAGGAACCATAACGGCGGCACTATGGTTGCTGATACCAACGGTGCTGGTGTGGTCTAGTGCAGGCGATTTAGAACATCCGATGGCGATTTATTTTACGTTGGCAGCCGTGTTTGTGGTTTTGGCGTGGCGCATGGATGACGCATTGCGCTTTGCCGATGCCCAACGCTATGCCATTATTGCCGGGCTAATGTTGGGCGGTGCAATGTGGACGAAGCCAACGGCTGGCGCATTCATTTTTGGGTTGGGCTTGTTGGTGCTGGGTATGCTTGGTGTGGCGGCATGGCAAGGGCAGTGGGCATGGTTTGGCCGAAAGCTGTGGCTGTTGGCCCGTGTGGGCTTGGTGGCAGGCCCCATCGGGGGCCTCTGGTATGCCCGCAATGTGCTTGTTGGTCACCATTGGACAAATTTGCCCGGCGCATATTGGCAAGACCTTGCCCAACGCTCTGGAATGCAATTAGATGCTGTGTGGGTGTTGGCCCTGTTGGCCGTCAGTGGGGCTTTGCTGGTGGCTGTTCGTACGCAAAGCTGGTGGCGTGTTGGTGTG
>CAZLPC010000154.1:0-7258 GCA_964561305.1 uncultured Anaerolineae bacterium | reverse complement strand
TTGGTGGCTAAGTGTTCCTAATCCACCAACCAGCGCGGCCCCAATAATAACCGTATACATTGCTGCCAACGGCGATTGGCGGGCCCAACCCACTATATTTTTATCGGCACTGTTTTGGGCATAGGCAATGGCCACCGCAGGGGGTTCGCCCGTAAACGGCTTCATCCATTTTGCCACTGTGTTATTTTGGCGCACGATTGGATTATAGGCATATACCCGTAACCAACGTCGACTATCAATCCAAAACAAATTTAGTTGCCCAACCACGCCATACGGAATAATCAAAACGATTAAGATAAAAACTAGCCCTAAAACAACTGGCCACACTTGAACAGTATTTACTGTGGTACGGATATGAAAGAGGACAAAGTTTAAATCAATACGCAGAGCATCATCGCGGAAGAATTCTTCGCCAATTTCCATAACAAACGCACCTACTGCGGGGCCGGGATTTGTGCCTGTTCCGCCAATAATTGTCATCAACAACGGATCAATGGTGCGGCCTACCCCCAATACTGTGATCGGGTCAGCCGTAGCCGAGTGTAGGGCGTATAAGTTGCCAGACAGAGCCGCTATGCCGCACGACAGCACCAATACCAGCGTTTTATAGCGCACCACATTATAGCCCATCGTCTTGGCGCGTTCTTCATTTTCTCGGATAGCCAAAATGGCCTTGCCAATTTGTGATCCCATCAATAAGCGGATAAACACAAAAGTTGCACCAGCCAAGGCTGCACACACATAATAAAGCTCTAGGCGGTTTAGAAAGGATGCGATGGCGGGGGCTTTGGTTCCCAATTGCAGGCCTTCATCGCCATTGGTTAAAAACTTAAAAATTTGAATGCGCGACAATTGGAAAAACATCTCTGATAGCGCCAGTGAAAACATCGCAAAATAGACACCCTTAATGCGTAGCACCGCCAAAGCCATCACTAGGCCAAACAATATCCCCAGCAAAATACCAACCGTCGCTGATATTTCTAGAGAGTAGTCATAGAAGCGAATCAGTATAATCATGGCATACGTTGCCGCACCAAAAAATAGGGCATGTCCAAACGAAATGATCCCAGAAAACCCAAATGCTAGGTTATAGGCCATGGCCAAAATTGCTACAATGTAAAAGTTATTAAGGGTAGAAAGCCAGTTAAGCGTTTGGTTCGAGCCATCGCTGCTTTCAAAACGCAGCCAGCGCCGAAAGTCTGCGGCTCCCTCAAAACCCGTAATCTTATCGTCATAAAATGTGGCCAACCAACCGGGTAGCTGCCACATGATGAAACCAATAGCGATATAAATCCAGTAATCAAAGATAAACTGGACAATTGGATTGCGTCGTTGTAAGCGATCTTCCATTGTTCTACTCTTTTCCAACTAATGCGCTTGCCCAAAAAGCCCAGTGGGTTTGACGTATAACACCAAGATCAAAATCATCAAGACTGCCGATGATCCTAATGCTTCGGCATTTAGCTCAACAAAGGCAAAATGACTAATGATACGCCCGCTAATGCCCAGTACCAACGCAGCAATAGCCGTGCCCGAATAGCTGCCCAAGCCGCCGACAATAACCACAGCAATTGCTTGCAACAAGAACGCATCGCCTAGCGCCGGAGTGGGGGGCAAAAACCCAATAGCCACGCCACCGCCCAGTGCGGCCACTGCGGAGCCAAGTGCAAAAACCAGCGTGAAGATCAAGCGTACATTGATGCCCAACGCCTCGACCATTTCGCTATCTTGCACACCTGCCCGAATAATGATGCCAATGCGTGTATTTTGAATGAGATATTGCACCCCAAACATCATAATCAACCCAATGACAATCATAAATATCCAATAGTTTTGAATGGATGTACCCGGAAAAAGCCCCGTCAAAAAAGTATTGCTACCGTCGCTTAGTCTTAAATTAATGTTGGAGCGTCCTTCCGTACCATAACGGGCAATGATGATACGACGAATAACTTCTGCCAAGCCAAAAGTAAGCACAATTTGAAAAAATGGACGCGAATAGGTGGGGCGAATGAGTGTGCGCTCGACGGCAAAACCAAACACGGCCCCAAACAGCGTGGCTGCTGTTAGCCCTAGCAAAAGTGCCATCGAAACCCCCACAGCACTATCGCGCCAGTCGTTTAGACTTGTATAAATCGCCCATGTGATATATGCCCCAACCGTAAAAGTTGCGCCTTGTGCCAAATTGAGTACATCCATCAGCCCAAAAATAATACTTAGGCCCGCCGCCACAAGGAAGATCAACATGCCGCCATATAATCCACCGGCCACTACGATCAAGAATCGGTTAGGTTCGGTATTGATAGCTAAAATAAAAAGCAATGCCCACATAAAGGCAAAGGCACCCATGCCCCAAAGCACATTATCAGAGATTTTGTAGTTGCCGCGCCGTTCCTCATCAAGCTCACCAATACCCTCCATGGCGATTTGCTTGGGTGGGGTAAGCAGCCATAGAGCCGCTAATCCAATGATGCCAAACCCCAGCAGTGCGGCCCCAAAACCCAAGAAAGACCCCGCAAGGCTGTCGCGTTGCAACTGTGGATAGCGCCATGCCATCAGTAGCCCGCCCCCGATAGTGGTGATGCCATAATACAACACTAAAAACGTTACAGTTTCTTGGGTCATTTTTATGCTGCTCCTAAATAACGATGAATGGCGGCCTTATCGTTCACTAAATCGGCCATCTTTCCAGACAGTACCGAGTGTCCTTCTTCAATAATCACAAATTTTTCAGCAAGTTGGCTGGCCATACGAAAATTTTGCTCTACCAATAAAATTGTCGTGCCCGCTTCTACCAATTGGCGGATGGCATTCATCATGGCTTCAATTAGCACAGGGGCCAATCCTTCGCTTGGCTCATCTATGAGCAGCAACCGATTTTCAGGAACAAGGGCCCGTGCAATAGCAAGCATCTGCTGTTGTCCACCCGACAAGCGCCCACCACCTAGCTTATAAAGCCGCTTTAAGTCTGGAAAGAGATCAAGGATAAACCCTAGACGGTTAGACAAATCGCCACGTTTGCGCTCGGCAATTCGCAGGTTTTCCTCGACTGTCAGATCGCGGAAGATGGCCCGATGTTCTGGCACATAGCCAATGCCTAGTGTTGAAATATGATAGGGGCGGCGGCGGGTAATATCTCTGTCTTCAAAGATAATCCTGCCCTCGCGCACACTTGCAAGCCCCATAATGCTACGGAGTGTTGTGGTTTTGCCCGCGCCATTGCGTCCTAGCAATACGGTAATGCTATTGGCAGGCACACCAACGCTGACATTTTCTAGAATATGAAATTGCCCAATATAGGTATGAATGCCTTTAATCGTTAGAATATCGTCGGTGATGGATGATGAACCGCTATCTTCAGCAAAGCTCTTGACGACAATTTGCTCATTACTCATCGCGGGCTTCTCCTGTCATAAGATCACTATATAACTCACCCAAATAGGCGCTTTGTACTGCTTCGTTTTCGCTAATTTCTTTGGGTGTGCCTTCGGCCAAAACGCTACCGTGGTGCATCACAGTAATGCGATCTGAAACACTCATCACCACGCTCATATTATGCTCCACCAACATCACGGTACGATGCCCTTGTTGTCGAATTTGATCAATCGTATTGATCACATCGGGTACTTGTTCGGTAGCCATGCCCGCCGTTGGCTCATCTAGCAACATCAATTCTGGATCAGCAGCCACAATCATGGCTAGCTCTAATTTGCGTTGGTCGCCATGGGCCAGTGTGCTGGCCAACAAGCGCTCTTTGCCGCGCAGTTGAGCAATGTCTATGGCCGCAAAGGCTTTTTGTTCAAAACTGGTGGTGCGTCCAAACATTGTAAAAACGGTTTTGATATCACGGTTGCGGGCTTGGACAGCCAAGCGCACATTTTCGAATACAGTACGGGAGGGAAATATATTGGTGATTTGGAACGAGCGCCCAATGCCAACATGAGCGCGACGATGTAACTGCATGGTGGTAATATTTTGCCCGTTATACCAAAGTTCGCCAGTGGTTGGGTGCAAATTGCCACTTAATAGGTTAAAGAGCGTGGTTTTGCCTGCACCATTGGGGCCAATAATACTGTGCATTTGGCCGCGTTCCACGCTAATCGTCACATCGCGTACGGCCACTAAACTACCAAATTCTTTTCTGAGGTTTTTGGCTTCTAAAATATAATCTCTCATCGAAAAAACCTTTTAGGTATAGAAAAAGGGCAGGCGCTGGGCTTGCCCTTTTTCGTCATAATCAAAAACGTGCTATTTACTCAGCCGCAGGAGGGCATTCTAGGGTTTCGCTAGAACGACCAGCGGCCAAGCACGGCGGTGCAGTATCTTCAGCGCTAATTTCAGCCAACAGTTCATAGTAGGCAAAAGGCTCGGTAGGTTCGTCAGTTACCAATTCCAACACATACATCGGAACCAGAACTTGATGATCTTCAGGACGAATGAAGTAGGTGCCTTTGGGGCCTTCAAACTCTAGGCCTTCGAGCGCAGGAATCATGGCTTCAGGGAAGGTGTCGCCTTCGGTTGCTTCTACAGCAGCAACCAACGCCTGAGCAGTGGCAAACAAACACTCGGTAAACAAATCAGGGGGATCGCCAGCATAGAGTTCAAGATGACGCTCAACCAACCAGTCGTTTACTTCGGTATCAGGAGCTGTATAGTGATAAACAATAAAGCCGACATCGCCCACTTGATTTAGGCCCAAGAGGTCTTGAATGTCATTAGAGTTAAAGCCTGTCACTACACCAAGGGTGTCTTGTACGCCCAGTTCGGCCATTTGGTTAAACAAGGTTACACCAGAAGCACCTGCCCACACAATCACAGCGAAATCAGCACCGGATTCTGTCATTTCGGTAATTGAGGAGGTGTAGTCAGTGGTATCGCCGGGTACAAAAATGGTATCGCGGACAGGGGCTGCGCCACGACTTTGCAATACAAAGTCAAAAGCTGCGGCTGTACCCGCACCAAAGGCATCGTCAACAGCATAAATGACGTAGTTATCGCCATAAGAAGATTGAGCAAAACTGGCACCTGTCGCGGCATCTTGGAAGGTGTTGCGACAAACGCGGAAGGTGTACTCATTAAAATTGTCGCTGGTGATGGCAGGTGTGGCAGCGGGGCCGGCCAACAAGATAATTTCATACTCGACTGCAATGGCTTGTAAATTCAGTGTCACTGTCGAGCTAACGCTGCCAACCAAAACCTCTACGCCTTCAACCTCAACCAATTCGCGGGCATCGGCTAGGGCTTGGTCAATGTCGCCACCATTATCGCGCACGATGATTTCAATGGGGCGGCCAGCAACTTCAAATGTGCCATCGGTGGCATACTCAAGGCCCAATTCAAAACCTTGTGTTTGCTCGAACCCATAAATAGCAAGTGCGCCGCTATGGTCGGTTAGCACACCAACTTTAAGTGGAACACCTTCTTGATTATTGCTGTTGGTGCTGGTGCTGGTGTTGTTGGCAAAAGCAGGCATCACGACCAACGAAACCAGTACCGTCATGACGACAAGTACAATGAGGGTTTTCTTTGATTGAAACACGATTTTTCTCCTAAAGCTATTTTATGTAACCCAAAAAATGATGGTAAACGATGTGAAGATGATTGATTGGTTTCAGCGATAGCCTCTCTTTCGATTAAAACCGTTAAGCATGAGTAGCAACAAATTGTTGGAATAATGGCATAAATAAATCAAATCGCTCGACTTGTGGAGAATGACCACAGTTATCGAAGACATGCTCTTTGAAGTGGCCCCCATGCGCTTGATATTGCTCAAAAACAGCGCGGGTTTGATCGATCATCGGCTGCGGAGGAAACACATCCGCGCCCGGCCAACCGGGTATAAACCCCATTTGGCCAAGTGTGCCAAGTTCACTCGTAGATTGATTTGAGATGATTACATCGCTATCGCCACGTATCCATAAGATAGGCGGCTTCTGATCAGCAGGAATATCAATAATTTTATAGCCATGATCATATTTGGGCGATAGCACATTCAATACACCGCGTTCGCCGGGCGCAAAGCCGGGCCAATTGGTGCTAGGGGTGGCCGTGCCGGGATAGCTATCTTCGCCCAATGCTGTCGCTAAGAGGGTACTCAGTAAAACATCTTCACGCGGTGCAATAAAAGGGGGCTTAACAATAAGGGTGCGAAAAACATTTAAGGGCGCAACTGGATGATCTGTACCATGATATTGCTCGCCCATCATACGGATAAGCTCAGGATTACCCATGCCGCCTCCACTACCCGCAAAATCATCATAATTGGGTGTGCCGTTGGCATCCTTAGTGCCACCAAATCCGTAAGGTGAGCCGGGTGCGATTAGCGTTACACTTTTTAGCATAGTTGGATACGAAACCGCATAAGCATAGCCCACTGAGCCACCCATGCTGTGCCCAACATAATGGAAGTGTGTCCAGCCGAGTTCATCGGTTACAAGGGTGTGTAAATCATCTACAAAATCACCATAACCACGGGTTGCGTTAATAGGTGCGGCTTCACTGTCGCCATAGCCGCGCAAATCTACGGCGATGCTATGAAACTGTCTTTCGTCAAGCGCCAGCATCACTTCTTCCCACCATGTGGCGGCTGAAATATTGCCATGAATAAGTAATAGTTTATGTGGCGCAGATAATGAGCCGCGCTCTAAAATGTGTAGACGGATGCCATTAACCTGCACATCCCTTGAGATAATTCCTTCTGAGACAGGAAATTGGGACACAGCAAATATTCTCCTTACATATTGAGTAAGCAGCACGAAACGGGTTTTGTGATGGGGGCCACAAAACAATTATGTGAGGTAACAAAACACTAAAAATGTCTTTTTTGGCCATAGAGTGTAATTTTATCTGTCAAGTAGCATACTGAATATTTATAAGGCCATCCAAATAATAACTTTATTTATCAATTTATGCAACACAATGCTATATCTTTTTTTATTGTGCTTATCGTTTAACCGCTTAATTATCCAAAGTTGAATTGATGGCAATTGGCCTCTCTAGAACCCGGATAGAACGCAAATTCCGATGCGCTTGATTAATGGACAACTAGAATTTAAGAATTGTGCAGGCACACTCTATACAGTTGTACTAGGCTTCGGTAAAATTTGTGCAATTTTGCGTAGAAAAATGCAAGGAGTTGTATTGGAAATGCGTCGTATTATTGTGGTGTGTGTGTGCGTCTTGCTAATTTTACCGTCTTTATCTGCCTCGGCCCAAGCTGATCCGTTTGCATCGGCAACATGGCTAGCCAGTCAGCAAG
>CAZLPC010000153.1:0-7290 GCA_964561305.1 uncultured Anaerolineae bacterium | reverse complement strand
CAATCGGGATTAGGCATAGATGTATAGGGGCTAACGACTGAATCAGCCACGTTGATCAATTGAAGATCGCCAGAAGTGATAGAAAAAGCGGTGTGGCCGGGGCTGTGGCCAAAGGTGGCAATAGAGTCAATGCCATTAGTCACAGCCTCGCCCGCCACAAAGAACTCAACTTGGCCGGCATCCAGCGCGGGCTGTAGCTTCGCAAGGGCATCTGCTGTGGCAGCGGGGGCACTCAGCATAAAGTCATATTCAGATTGAGGGAAGTACACCTGAGCATTGGGGAAGGTCAGGACCCCATTGGTGCTAAGGCCATTAATATGATCGGGGTGGAAATGTGACATCACCACTTCGGTCACGCCATCTGCACCGATACCCAGTGCATCTAGGGTTGGCACAAGTTTGCCCGCCCCCACACCATTTCCGGTATCAAAAATGGTCACGCGCTCGCCTTCGGTCAAAATCAAGGTCAATATCGTAGCATTCACTGTGCCTTCGTCACTAATGGGCACATGCAAGCTCTCAAATTGGGCCCGCACCTCATCCTCAGAGACATTGGCACCAAAGAAGGTAGCAGGGAATCCAAACGCTCCATCAATCAAGACAATCATTTCATAGCTACCAAATGCAAAGCGGAAATATGCTGCGACATCTTGGCTGGTTGGGCTTTGGGCATAGCTAATGATGTTGGGTGTTTTCAATAGCCCAACGCCCAATGCGCTCAAGCCCATACCTTTCAGCAAATTCCGACGTGAAATAGACATTATGTTACTCCTCTTAAAAAATTGAGTGATAATTCAACTTTAACATCACCTTGGTAGTGTTCGCGAGAAACTCATCTATTATTAAAATAGTAAAGAAACTTAATCGGTTTCGCCAAAAATAGAGAGCCAGTCTTCTATTTCTTGAGGAGTAAGACGGGGATTTTGCTTTAAGACTTCTTCAGGAGATGGTGCTTTTTTGAGAGCAACGCTTAATTGGTTTGCAAAGTGATGCGAGGTGACTATTGTCATTCCGGCTTGGCGGGCAATGCGTGTTACTTCCGCATCAGAGGATATGATTGTCCAGCCACCCGAATTGCGGTTGGAACGGATCATGCTTTTTAGAATGTCGTCGGCACTTGACTGGCTAGAAGCAAAGCGTACCCGCACTGGCCCATTTGACAAAGTGCGATCAAAGCCGGCTGGCATCCCATTATCAAACACCACCGTAATCTGTTTGTTGGCGCGTGCAGCATAGCTACGCAGCTTTAAGACCAGTTTCACCTCGTCGTGGGGGTCTGCTAGGTCAATATCGGGCAATTGTCCGATTAAGTTGTGTCCATCCACCAAATAGGGCATTACAGCTATCACCATCATTGCTTTTTGTGGCTTTCAGTATAGCTGATTTTAAAGCCCACACTCATTAATATCTTGTATATTTGTGCAATATGGTTTAATCAAACGGCAGAAGGCACTATGAAACAACGACTGATGATAGGTGTTGTGTTGGTTTTGGTGGGCATTGGTGGTGTGCTGGTATGGCAATCGCTACAGGCTAATGAGGATACACAGGTAGCGGCACAGGTAATCAATGCTGAAGATTTAGGGCTGTCGGCGGTGGGTTTTATGGCAGTGGATGGCAAGTATGATTGGTCGTTTCCAGATGATTTTGGCCCACATCCTAATTTTCAGCGCGAACAGTGGCAAATCAGTTCGGTCGCCGACTGTCCCATCCAGCTAACCCTTACCTTCGAGCGCTTGTCGTTGTTGCCAGAACAATTAATGCCCTCGCGTGACTCGGCATGGACAACACAAAGTATTTTTAGCGCCCAAGCCACCATTCGTCATGATGATAATGTGGAGCTAGAAACAGCGCTGATCAGTCGGGGGGCGCTAGGTTTGGTTGGAGCAACAGACCAGCGCGTGTGGGTGGAGGACTGGGTGCTAGATTTTGCCGACAACACGCTTTTTATTCGTTCTGATAGTCTGGTATTAAGCGGCGATTTGCTATTTGAAGACCCGCGTGATCCGATGATAGATGATACATGGTATAGTTATCAGCGCCCTGCTGAAATGCGTGGCCAACTGATAACCGATGAGAACATCGCTTTTACCTGTGCGATGTTGTTGGTACATCGTTTCGGGAGCACAGCATGATCCTCGACCAAGATTTTTATAGTCAGAATGCCAAGCTAGTCGCCCGCCAACTGTTGGGCGCGACATTGGTACATTTGGTAGATGGGCAGCGCGTCAGTGGGCGCATTGTCGAAACAGAAGCCTATACAGGGCTAGATGACTTGGCCTCGCATGGACGAGTGGGCAAAACACCGCGCAATTTGCCGATGTGGGAAAACCCCGGTCATGCTTATGTTTATTTAGTTTATGGCATGTATTGGCTGCTGAATGTGACCTGCGAACCAGCCGACCAACCTGCGGCGGCCCTCATTCGCGCTATCGAGCCACTAGAAGGGCTGGATGTGATGGCGGCTAATCGTGCGGGCCGCCCACAACGCGAGTGGACAAACGGCCCCGGACGGTTAACGCTGGCAATTGGCGTGGAAGGCCAGCATAATCGGTTTAATATAACTAGCCAAGCTAGTGGGTTGTGGATTGAAAGCGGCCCTGTCATAGCCGATGCACAAGTTTCGACGGGGGCACGGGTGGGCTTGGGCAAAAATGTACAAGAACCATGGTACAGTATGCCGTGGCGCTGGTGGATCACTGATCATCCGTGTGTATCATCCACCAAGTAGTTGCCTTTTTAGATCATCAGAAAGCAGGGGAACCATGTTGCCGTCAGATGAGCGTATCCGTGTGAGTTGCGCGATACTATGCCGTTTTTGGGTGGGGGATCGTCTATTATTTTTACTCAATCGTAACCGACGCGCACAGGGTATTTATGAATTGTCGCCCTTAGGGGGGGCTATCGAAGCCCATCCACGCAGCAACATCTTTCACCGCTTGCAATTGCATCCCGAAACGCCCACCTCGCACGACTTACGCTTTTTCATGCAGCGCCACCAATTATCAGACTTCGCAAAATGGTTTAATGAGCGACAATGGCGGGAAAACAGCCCTTTCCGTGAACTGCGCGAAGAATTGGTAGAAGAAGCCATGCTTTTGCCCGATTTGCAGCCCTCAGATGTGAAATGGGATTTCTTATATACCTACGAAAACGAGCAAGTAACACAACGTGAAGGTGTGGCAGGGGTATTGACACATTATTTCTTAGAGGTGTTTGAGGTGTGGGCCATTAACCCCAATGTGGTGCAGATGTTGTTGGACTGTAAACCCGAAAGCGGTGCAATGTTGCTAGATGCAAACACCGCCCGCCGCGCCACCACAGTTCAAATGAATGTGGATGGTGCAATGCGGGCGGTGCAGCTTAATGCCAGCAGTCTGTTTCAGCCCGAAAGCTAGCGATATTCACCACTGGCCCAAACATGCACTTGGGGCTTGTCATAGCCAGCTTCTTGGCTCCAATGGAAAACCCAATGCGAGTCGGTAAGTGTAAGATTCACGCAGCCATGACTATGCCGATAACCAAAGCCGTCGTGCCAATAGGTTCCATGTATGCTGATGTCATTATCAAAATAGAGCGTCCATGGTACATTTTGCAGGCTATAAAAGTCTTCTTGACCTTCAGCACCACTCATAGGGGCGATAGCGATACGCGCCCATGTTGAGAATGTGCCTTCGTTGGTCTCCCATTGGGGTAGGCCCGTCGAGACCAGTGTGGCAAAAACGGGGATATCATCCTCATAGGCCACCAAAACCTGTTCATAAAGATCAATGGCAAACCAGCGGCCCTTCACGTTTTCGGGGCGCTCAGTGTAAAGCACTTTGCCCACATTAACTTGCTTAATCCATTGCTCTGGGCCAACCAAATACCAGCGCCAACCATCCACATCCACCGAATGATAGATATTGAGGCGGGTATAACGAGCTACACGCGGTAGCTCAGTGTTTTCGGGGCCACCGGGGTAAGTGCTGGGGCGCACCGGATAGAGCATCCAAGCCATTGTATAAGGTGCTGTAGGATCAACTAATACACCCGAAAATGTGCTGGGCCGTACACTAGCCGTATCACTTTCGCGTACCCATTGACCACGATTAATTTCTATCCAGCCATCTTGACTGCTGATAACACTGATATAGTTAAAGCCGGGCGCAATTGAGCTAACTGGGCTACCGTTGGGGCCATTAAAAATAGTCGTGCCTTCAGGGTTGATAAGACGACGGAAGTCGAAACGGCGCAGCTCGCGCTCGTTGGGGGGCAACTGCTCGACACGCGGCTCTGGATAGAGCATCATTTCGTCAAGTAATTGTTGATACTCGACGATGGGAATACCCGAATAACAGCCCCCTTCAAAAGGGGTGCTAAGGCAGGTGTTGGCTTGTGCAGGAGTTGTGTTGTTGTGGGCGAACACCACCACACCCATCACCATCACGGCTGCAATCATCAGAAAACGACGTAATAACATTTCTTCTCTCCAATACTAAATGTGCTGAGACAACAGCACGTTTATTGCTGTTGAGATGACTATAACACGGCTGGTTCTTACATTTTTACACGCCAAAGCACCGCTTTCCCTATGTTGTGGGTATGGCAAGCACATCAATTACGTCGGCTGCCAGATGATATTTGGCAAAGGGAGGCATAAGATAGACCCCATTGACTATATCTTTTAGGTCTAGCACCAATTCTTGGGCTATTCTTACACCTTCATTAGATGGATCGTCGCTGTTTTCGACACGCGCCAATACATGCGGAGGAATTTCGATACCCGGCACTTCATTATGCAAAAAAGTGGCGTGCTTAAGGCTATATATGGGCAGCAACCCCACAATAATCGGCAAGTGTAGCGCCCCATACATACTTTCATATTGCTGAATAAAACGCTCGGCAATACGCGGCTCATAAATGGGCTGGGTCAGGGCAAAGTCGGCCCCTGCTTCGATCTTCTTATACAGTAATTCGGCTTCTTTTTCAACTTCGGGCCGATTGAGGTTAAGTGCTGTGCCCACTAAAAAGCCAGTGCGCTCGTTCATGGCATTACCCGCTTGATCTGTGCCTTCATTGAAGTTCTTTTTGATGAGACTGACGAGTCCGGACGGCACAATATCATGATTATCGAACGCATTCGGATAATCCCCGATGTGCGTTGGGTCGCCCATCACTACAAAAATATTGCGTACCCCCAGCGCATGGGCCGCCAATAGATCGCCTTGCACCCGCAGCAAGTTGCGGCCGCGGGTTGGAAAGTGTAGCACTGTTTCGATGCCGACACGCTCTTGTATCAAATAGGCCAGCGCCCACGGGCTCATCCGCATCCGCGCCATGGGGCTGTCTGAGACGTTGATATTGGTTGCACCCGCTTGATGTAACATTTCGGCAGCAGCAATCACTTTTTCGGGTGCGCAGCCGCGTGGCGGAGCCATCTCGACCGTTACTACAAAGTCGCCTTTTTCTAAGCGTTGGGCCAACAGCGTTGGTGGCAGTTCGTCAAGGGCTTGGGCTTCTTCGGGTGTGATGATGCGGATCGGCTCGATGTCATGCTGCACCGTTTGATCGTCGAGCGCTTGGCGCATGGCGCGGATATGATCGGGTGTTGTGCCACAACAGCCGCCAATCACACAGGCCCCCACTGCTTCAAATGCAATGGCATATTCGGCTAAATATTCGGGTGTAGAAGGATAACCCAAGCGCCCATTAATATTTTCGGGCCAGCCTGCATTTGGCATCACAAATAGGTGTTTTTGGGGTTGGGCTTGGCGAATTTGTTTTAAGATACGGCGCAACTGGGTGGGGCCGCCGCTACAGTTCACGCCAATCACATCGGCAGGGCTGGCGGCTAGTTCGTGGGCAATGCTGATGGGTGTCTCGCCTAAAATAGTACGGTCATCGCGGGTGAAGGTCATGCTGGCAATGACTGGAATGTTGGGATTGACCGTTTTACTGACTTCAATGGCAATTTGAATCTCGACTAAATTGCTAAATGTTTCTAGCAAAATTACATCTACACCCGTATGAATCAGGGTAGCAATTTGCTGACGAAAAATGCGGGCAGCTTCCTCGCGGCTAAGGCGGCCAAGGGGGGCCAAATGCACCCCCAACGGCCCCACTGAGCCAGCAATATACACATTGTCGTGCCCTAAGCGGGCTATGGCTTGCTTGGCAATGTCAACGCCGGCCTCGTTAATGGCCACCACTTCTTGTTCATAGCCATATTCTTTGAGCTTAAGGGCATTGGCGCTAAAGGTGTTGGTCTCGATCAGTTCTGCGCCGGCCTCGATATAACGCTGATGAACACTAGCCACCAAATCTGGATCACTAAGGTTTAGTGCGTCATAACTTGTGCCCAGCTTTACCCCCAACTGATGCAGCATGGTTCCCATTGCGCCATCGGCAAGCAATGGGCGTTGTGCAAGACGATCTAAAAACGATAAGGTAGGCATTCCCTCATTTTCCCTCTATGTGGCTAGTTGCTCATCAGTTGTTCGACGCGGTTCACACCTACGCTGTAATAGGTGGCGGCGGGATGATGCACGATAATGGCAGCAGTAGATTGCTCTGGCAACAGTTGGTAGGCACTGGTTAGGTTCATACCGATTTTATTGATTGCATCGGGTAACAGCTTAAACACCAAGGTGTGATCTTCTAGATCAGGACAGGCCGGATAACCCCAGCTATAGCGCTTGCCGCGCCCTGCATCAATGCCCATGTCGCGATTGATGTATTGGTGAACATAGCTGGCAATAGCTTCGGCAGTTTGCACGGCCAAGCCATGAAAATAGTAGGCTTCGGTGTATTCGTCATGGCTTTGCAAGTGTTCAAAATGGGTGGTGGCTTCATTACCAACCGTGACGATCTGAAGCGGGCAAACATCCATTTGGCCGCTTTCTATGCTGGTGAAATAATCACTAAGACACAAGAAATCGCCAAAGGGCTGGCGCGGAAAGGTGAAGCGTCCAATTTCGAGGGCCCGCTTTTCAGCCTCGTAAATTGCCGGATCATAGATGACTAATTCGTTACCATCGGCTTGGGCTGGAAAGTAGCCATAGACCGCTTGTGGCTTCAGTGTGCCGTGCCGCTTGGCTTCTTGAGACATCCGCAACAGCCGCTCGTCAAATTCAGCTTGTAAAGTATCCCATTCTGGGCCACGGGTGTTCTTTGCGCCCCAACTTAGACGATAGAGTTCGGGCTTGTGGATATATGCAAACACATTTTCTAGCGGAATCTCTAGGATAGCGCGTGTGCCCCAAAATGGCGGGGTTGGAATGTTGGGTGCGGGTTTTATGGTAGAAGCCC
>CAZLPC010000152.1:5169-7338 GCA_964561305.1 uncultured Anaerolineae bacterium | reverse complement strand
CTGCATCGTATCAACCCCAGCATGACCGAAAGCCCAGCTATCGCAAATTATCCGATGATGGCCTTGGTCAATCAGTTCTTGTTTTTCATGACCGCCGAGAGTAATTTTACGGCGCGGATTGCGACGGCGTTGGTGGGGTCATTGTTGGTGTTGGCCCCCTGCCTATGGCGCGAACGCTTGGGGCTTACAGCGGCGCTCTTAATGGCATTATTTTTGTGTGTGTCGCCAGTTGCGCTGGCTGCGTCGCGCTTAATGGGTGGCGTGGTCTGGACGATGGCGCTGGCGCTGGTGGTGGTTTGGGCGGCGTTGCGGGCTGCCGAACGCCGCGACGCGGGCGCGGCTATTTTCACAACGGTGGGCATTGGCGCGATGCTCTTTTTAACCGAGCCAACGGGCGCAATCACTGTGTTAGGGATGGCGTTTGGCCTATTGTTTGCTGCTTGGACGGGCAATATCAGTGGCGAAGCACGCCTGTCTACCAGTATTAGCGATGTTTTGGCGGCATGGCCCTGGCGCGATGCGTTGCTGGCAACGGCTGGTTGTGTGGTAGTGGTGGGTACGGGCTTTTTTGCCACCCCAGAAGGCTTGTCGGCGGTCGGCAACACGATCTACAACCTATTTACTGGCTTCACTACTCGCCCCGCTGGACTGCCATCTGCTTTTGCGTTAATTGTCGCGTTGCGCTATGACTTGGGCTTGGTGATCTTTGGTTTGTTGGGGATGTATTTTGCGCTAGCTGAAGGCGGTCGTTTTGTGCGGTTTTTGGCGGGCTGGCTCATCTTCAGTGTGATGATGGCCGTCTTTTATCAAAACCCTGCTTCCGATGCCGCATTGTGGATAGTTGTGCCCGCAGCAGCCCTCACTGCCCACTTGGCCTCAAAAATGCTCCTCAATCCTTCCATTGGTTATTGGGTTGTACCCAATTGGGGTGTACCTGTCCACGCTTTTATCAGCGCTTCGTTATTGATCGCTATTGCCATTAACGCCACTCGTATTAGCCATGTTATTTATTTAGAGTCGCGCCCGTTTGCTTATCATTTTCTTGCTTCACCATTAAGTTCTGCCGAGATTTCGACCTTTAACACCAGTATTCGTGAAAATATCTATGAGCTACGGCCAGAAAGCGCAATGTCTTTTGTGGCCCAAGTGTGGCGCATTGAAGGTGATATTGAGCCGACGATGCGGGTGGTGTCTGAAGAAGTGAACCCCACTGGTGGCGTGCAAGAGGTGTTGGTGGCGGGCCCCTTTAGTTATGATGAGCTACAAAAGGGTGTGGCGGTTAGCTTGCGCCGCGCCGACCGATACTTCATTAAGGTGTCGCTGCCCGAAGAACAAGCTCAACTTACGGGCCAATTTGCCTTTATTACCCACCCACCCAGCGCCCTTGAAAGTGGGCCGCTGTTTAATTATCGCTTAGATGCGCCGTTTTTTTGGACGCTGGTACGGTCGGTGGCCAATCAGCAACTACCGCCTTTCACAATTATGATTACTGTCTTTCTGGTGATGCTATTGCTGATTGGGTATTTTTTGGCTGGTAGTATTTGGGGTAGCCGAGCGGCATGGCGTGGTTTGGGCTTTGGGTTTCTGGTCTATTTTATGGGATATGGGCTAGGCTTGGGGTGGCAGGTTAGCATGACCTATGCAGATGACCCTCGCGAACTGTGGCATATCAACCAGCCGGCCCCACTGCGTACCGAGCCATTGGTCGAGACACTAGAAACCATGTCGCGCCATTCTGATGGGTTGCCCAACAGCATTGATGTTACGGTTCAGGGTCCAAACGACACTCCCTTAGCTTGGGCATTGCGTAATTTTCCGAACGTTCAATATGTCAGTAGTGTAGGCATTCAGACCACAGCGAAAGCTGTTATTGTTCCTTATGAGCAGCAAGATGTGGTGTTGGGCGAAGATTATGTTGGGCAAGATTTTGTCTTGCGCCAAACGTGGCGATTGTCTAGTCTAACATGGACAGATTTTCTGTCGTGGCTTACCTTGCGCGAGACGCGCATTGGCCCAGTTAATGATGAACGAGTGATGTTGTGGGTGCGTAAAGATGTGTATGGGGTTCAAGAAGTCATTCCTACGCAGTCCAACAGATAGGTGTGTATAAAAAGGCATGAGCTACAAAAACGACGACCTACAACTGACGGACTTAATTGGGCGTAGTAT
>CAZLPC010000152.1:4050-5159 GCA_964561305.1 uncultured Anaerolineae bacterium | reverse complement strand
AGGGCGACCAGCACGCTTGCACTGCACTCTACGAGAGTTTTTCGACCGATGTATATCGGTTAGCCTATAGTGTTTTATTACACCGCCAAGATGCCGAGGATGTTGTGCAAGAAGTATTTGTGTATGTGTTCCGCAGTTTGCACAAATTTGATCCCCAACGTGGTTCTTTTCGCACATGGCTATATACCATTACCATTAGCCGTTGTCGCAACGCCCGCCGCCGTAAGTTACTGCCCCAAGTGGCCCTTAGCGATCTGTTGGCAAATGGCCTAGAGCCAGCCAGCAACGACGATCATCATAACAGCCCAGAGCGCAACAGTATGCGTCGGGCTGCCCAACGTTTATTGGCCGATGGCTTACAAACACTATCGCCACGCTTGCGTGAAGCTGTGGCCTTGCGTTATGGTCAAGGGCTAACCTATCGAGAAATGGCCGATATTTTGGGTATTCCATCCAAAACTGCCGAGTCGCGGGTGCGCTTGGCCCACCAAGCCCTGCGGAAGGTAATGGATGAAAAGCAAGTGATACCATTGTTAGAGGAGGCTTTCAATTAGCGATATGCGTGAACAACTAATCGCATACATCGAAGGCACATTGTCGCCCGATGAGCGCCGCGATGTGCTCTATCATTTGCAGCATTCAAAAAGCTGGCAACGCGAATTTGAGGAAGTCCAAAAAGTTCAGTCTTGCCTTGTAAATAACATTTCTTGGCACGAGCTAACGGACGCGCCTAAACTAGGTTCGTTGTTGCCTGTTATTTTGGATCGCGCAAACGGCCCGCTGCCGCGCTATTATTATTGGTGGAAAGGGCTGCAATTGATGATGGTAATGACCTGTTTGTTTGGGTCGTTGGTGATGATTCCGTTAGTGTTGGGCGATACGACTGCCATTGCTCAAAACGGATGGTCTCCCAATAACCCTATTAACACCAGCACCCATACCCATACCCCAGAAGGCATGGCTGCGCCCCGTCTTGCTGCACTCGAAAAAACGCAAGAACCCAAGCTAACCACAATGCGGGTGATTGTGATAGAATTTGCGCTTGGCTCTGCTACCGACCATACACTGGCAACGATGGCAAATTGTCAAGCAGATACTTCTGGCAATAC
>CAZLPC010000152.1:0-4040 GCA_964561305.1 uncultured Anaerolineae bacterium | reverse complement strand
TGCCAATCGCTAGCACAATACTCTCAATACTCAATCGGATAAAGTTAAGTAGACGAATGGCCACAACGACCAAAACACTTTCATCCTCATCTGAGCGCCTGTCCTATTATGATCAGGCACTGACACGGGTTTATAGCATTAATTGGGAAGTGCTGGTGTGGGGGGCGCTGTTTTTGCTGGCTGTTTTTACCCGCTTTTATGAACTTGGCGAGCGGGTGATGAGCCACGACGAAAGCCTGCACACGCACTACTCATGGGAACTTTATAGCATGGGGCGTTTTGATCATACGCCGCTTATGCACGGCCCTTTGTTGTTTCATGCAACAGCATTTTTCTATTTTTTGTTTGGCCCCAGCGATTTTAGCGCCCGTATCTACACCTCATTGTTGGGTGTGCTTATCGTGATGTTTCCTTATCTGTTTCGGCGCTGGCTGGGGCGTAGTGGGGCAATAGTAACCAGCATTGGTTTGATCATTTCTCCGATGCTGATGTACTACAATCGCTATATTCGGCACGATACACCTAATATATTTTTTGCCATCCTCATGATTTATGCCATTATGCAATATGTGGATGGCGACAAAACCCGCCGCCCGCTTTGGCTGGGAGTTTTGTCGGGTGGCATGGTGCTGATGTTGGCTTCTAAAGAAGTGGCATTTATCTATATCGCTATTTTTGGTAGCTATCTCACTTTCTTTTGGATATTGAGAATGCTACAAGACGGCATGATTTTCTCGCACATTGGCCACGATGTGGACAGTGGTGATGAGGCAGCCCTGTTGGTGCGCTATAACAAGTCGCCTCTGTGGATGTTGTTGGTAGGGCATGGCGCGGCTGGTATTTTCGCCCTCATTTTGGGCTATATGGGTGGCGCTGCTTTTAATGTGTTTTATAGCGCCGATTCGGGTATTTTGCCTGACGGTATTGCATTGATTAGCTTTCAAATTTTGTTTGCTGTGTTTATTTTCGGGCTATTCGAGACCATAGGATTTGTTCGTACATTTATTGCTGGCGGCGAGCCTCAAGCGGGCATGGCCGGCATGATCGCCAACAGCCTCAAAAATATGCGTTCGACCATTGCGCTGGTTATGGCCGGTGTATTCTTGGGCGCGGCTGCGGCAGTGTGGATTGTCAGCGTCATAGACTTTATTGGCCCAGAAAATATGTTTAATCTCACGATTGAGACACGGACGCTAGACAACGGGGCTAGCCAGCAATACATCGCCGATTTTGATATTGTATGGGTTGAGTTTTCTCATTTCTTCCAATGGGCGCTTGTTCCTGTTGTGGCTGCTGTGTTTGTGGTGTTGCTGTTGGCTATCTTAAAATATGCACCATTGGCCGATGTGATGGGTGTTTTGCTGATAGCTTTGATGAGCGTTAGCATTTTGGTCTATGCCGAGCGCCGCACAATACCCAGTATTTTTGAACTGGGCCAAGATGCCATTGGTGAAGGTACAGTAGCCATTGATCCTGATGCTGAAGGCGCGTTTGATCCAAGCCGCGAGCGTACAGCTGTGCCTATTTTTCTCACTTGGTTAGCTGGTGGCCTTGCTGTGTTGGCAGTGGTGATGACACGCCTACTGACCAACTGGTGGGATTTTATGAATCGGCAACCCATCTTTGATGTGTTGATTGTGATGGGCACAATGATCTTTCCGTGGTTGGCGGCTGTGCCTATTTTTGCGGCGGGCTATCAACTTGATGCTGCACCTCTGCCGCCCGACTCAGTGAGTGCCTCTATTGTTACATCCATTCCGTTCTTTGCGGTAAGCATTGCGGTGGGTATGGCATGGAACTGGCGTTTATGGCCCATGGTGGCGGCAGTTTTCACGGTGCTATTTTTGCTATTTTTCACCACTTTTTTCACCAATGGTAACGGTGTCGGAACGGGTGTTATTGGCTCGTTGGGCTATTGGCTAGAGCAACAAGAGGTGCGACGCGGCAGCCAGCCACAATACTATTATCTGTGGATACAAATGCCCGTTTATGAGTTCTTGCCGATGATTTTGTCGGGTGCGGCGGGCTTTTATGGGCTTAACCATTTGTTTGGGGCGCGGCGGGCCAGCCGCAATGCTGAAATCCGGGCTATGCGTGAGTATCGGGCCGCCCAATTGGTGGCTATAGAAGCCGCTCCTTATGCTGATGATACTCCGCCCTCAATAGAACGCAATGTCGTTTCCCTACCTGATGAAGATGAAGACCTAGCCGATGATATTGCTGCTGCATATAATGTGCCATCGTCCAGCTTAGACAAAGATAGCGGATTTCTAGCTTTCACCGATGAAAAAGCATCGGAACGAGATGATGAGCTAGATTTTAATCGGTCGGTTAAATGGACACAGCCTTATGACCATGATGTTGAAATGGCGCGGCGAAGCGGAGCTAGCAATCTTGAATATTTGGGCAGCATACCGTTTTTGCAACTCATCGCCTATCAAGCCCTTATTATGCTAGCGGGCCTTACCTTTGCAGGCGAAAAAATGCCATGGCTAACAACTCACATCACCTTGCCCTTCACTTTCATTGGCGGGTGGTATGTGGGGCGCTTAATTGATAATGTCTCTTGGGGCACAGTGAAGCGTAGTGGCTGGCTATTGTTGCTGATTTTGATCCCAGTTTTCATGATTGCCTGTGCCGAGATGGTATTGCCGTTTGTAACTGGCCAAGAAATACCTTTTCAAGGCAACAACCAAGAACGCCGCGAATTGTCGGCAACCAGCGAATGGCTGGCAGCGTTTTTCTTCGTCGTTATAGTGGGCTATTTCATCCTTCAGACCAGCGTAGAAGTCGGCTGGGCCAATGCCCGGCGTTTCATGATGCTTTCGGTGTCGTTGGTGTTGGCAGTGCTAACCTTTAGGGCTGCGTGGATGTTCACCTTTATTAACCATGACTTGGCAACCGAGTATGGTGTTTATGCTCATGCCGGCCCCGCCGTGAAAGATGTGTTGGACGACTTAATCTACATGGCCGAACGTCATCCCGATGGTTATAACATGCACATTGCTTATGACGATAAATCAAGTTGGCCGATGTTGTGGTACCTGCGCGACTTCACCAACAAGCGTTACCTCTATGGCGGCGCAGAAAATGTGCAAGCCCAAGCTGCTGATATTGAGGGCGCAGTTGCTGTTATTGTTGGCTCAGATAAACGCGCCGAAGTGGCCCGCTTGTTAGGCGATGATTACTACGCCTTTGATCTCATTCGGCTGTGGTGGCCCATGCAAGACTATTTCAATCTGAGCTATAGCGGCATCAACAGTGCGCTGCTTCCTGATTCTCAAAGTCCTGCCGCCAGCATGTACCGCGATGGGATTTGGAATATTTGGTGGTCGCGGGATTATGATGTCTATGGCGAAGCCAAGTGCATTCATGATCGCGTCAATTTGCAATGTTATCGTGCCTTAGATGGTGACGAACGCCAGCTAGATAACGAATGCGTCATACAGGTTCGCAACGAATGTCGCGCTGATACGACCTTTAATATTGAGCGCTGGCCGGTTTCGGATGGATTGTACTTCTTTGTACGGAAAGATTTTGCAGCCCAAATTTGGGATGCGGGCCTAAATGGGCAAAGTGTGAACGAGCGACTCATTCCTGATCCAGAAGATCAAGTCCGTGTGGATATTGATGCCCTAGAGGCCTTTGGCTCTGGCCAACTCAACTCACCCCGCGACATTCAATTTGGGCCCGACGGCAATCTCTATGTAGCCGATGCTGGCAATAATCATATCATGGTGTTTGATCCCATCACCCGCCAACCTGTGCGCGTTATTGGCAGTGGGGAACTTAATCAGCCACAAGGCATTGCATTTGGGCCAACGGATGGCTATTTATATGTGGCCGACACATGGAATTTCCGGGTGGCTATCTTTACCCTTGAGGGCCAGTTGGTTCATACCTTCGGACAAGATAGCCGCGTCAATCCGGTTTCTGAGTTTGGCTTCTTTGGCCCACGCGAAATTGAGGTAGATGCACAAGGTTTTATTTATGTAGCCGATATGGGTAACCACCGCATTCGTGTCTACAGGCCAGAATGG
>CAZLPC010000151.1:4429-7341 GCA_964561305.1 uncultured Anaerolineae bacterium | reverse complement strand
AGTAGTAAGTCAGTGGCATAGAGAATCAGTGCAATGGTGTAAGCTGATTGGTAGCCCGCCACCTACCCCAAAAGACCGAACTCGCTCGAGAGCTTTCGATGTTGAAGCAAAGTAGGCATCGGCGGTTAGCAACCGTTATCAGCAAATGAAGTGGGTAGTTTAGCAAGGGCCCATAGCTCAGCTGGGAGAGCGCTACAATGGCATTGTAGAGGTCAAGGGTTCGAATCCCTTTGGGTCCACACAAAGTATAACACTACCAATCAGGGTGGTAACGCGGAAATCCTTTTCGTCCCTTTTTATGACGAAAAGGATTTTTGCGTTTATCATGTAAATATAGTATTCCTTTAAGGTAAAACGTTCTATAATAAGAGTTAACGAATGCAAAAATTTTAAGGAGCTAAGGAATGGCAGATACACAACCCACGCGCAAAACAATTGCGGAACGACTTCGTGAGTTTCTTGATGTGCTTGACCGAGCGATAAAGCCGATGCCGCCTGCTCCTCAACCAATACCTGTGCCTGTGCGCGACTATCGCCCACCTCGGCACTAACTTGGGCGAGACCCTTGAAATCCACCGACCGCGGCCTAAGGCTGCGGTTTTTTATTGTTTTAGACTTTAGTATTACTTAAACCAGCTCAAGGAGACAAAATGACCAAAACCTATCAACATACTGCTATTGAAGCCAAGTGGTCAAAGCGATGGGAAACCGAGGGAACCTATCGCTCGAAAGTGGATTGGAGCAAGCCCAAACACTATGCACTAACCATGTTGCCCTATCCCTCTGGCGATTTACACATTGGCCATTGGTTTGCCATGACTCCTTCCGATACCCGCGCCCGCTATATGCGGATGAAGGGCTATAATGTGCTGTTTCCGATGGGATTTGATGCTTTTGGCCTGCCCGCCGAACAAGCAGCTATCTCGCGCAACGTGCATCCGTGGAAATGGACGTATGCCAATATTGAGCGAATGCGCCAACAACTACGCAGCATGGGCGCAATGTTCGACTGGCAACGCGAAGCCATTAGCTGCACGCCAGAGTACTACTATTGGACAATGTGGCTCTTCAAAAAATTCTACGAACACGACTTGGCCTATCGGGGTGAAGCCTTGGTTAATTGGTCGCCTACGCTACAAACCGTGTTGGCTAACGAACAAGTGATTGATGGCAAAGACGAACGCACCGGCCAACCTGTGGTGCAAAAAATGATGACCCAGTGGTTCTTCCGCATTACTAAATATGCCGATGACTTGCTAAACTTCAACACGCTAGACTGGCCCGAGCCAGTGAAGATCATGCAACAAAACTGGATTGGGCGCAGCGAGGGAGCAAAAGTAACCTTCCATACCGAAGCTGGTGATCCCTTCCAAATTTTTACCACACGCCCCGACACCTTATGGGGAGCCACCTTTATGGTGCTAGCACCCGAACACCAATTGGTGGATAAAATCACCACCTCAGAGCAATATGAAGCCGTAGCGGCCTATCGGGCCCAAACCGCCCGCGCCACTGAAATTGAGCGTTTAGCCGAGGATCGCGAAAAAACGGGCATCTTCACGGGTGGCTATGCCATTAATCCTGTCAACCAAGAGCGCATCCCCATTTGGATCGCCGATTATGTGATGATCAACTATGGCACTGGCGCGATTATGGCCGTACCTGCCCACGATCAACGCGACTTTGAATTTGCCCGCACATTTGGGCTAGAGGTGCGTGTTGTTATTCAGCCCCATGATGATACATTGGACGGCGCAACCATGCCCCATGCAGCCCCCGGTGCAGGCATTATGGCCAATAGTGGGCCTTTTGATGGCACAGAATCCAACGACATGAAAGGGCGCAAAAATCCTGCAATTAGTGCCGTCATTGATTGGTTGGTTCAGCAAGGGATCGGTCAAGAATCGGTGAACTATCGTTTGCGCGACTGGTTGATTAGCCGCCAGCGTTATTGGGGTGCCCCCATCCCCATGATCTATCGCGCCGACGGCACAATTGAAGCCGCCAGCGACGACAACTTGCCGTTGTTGCCCGAAGATGTAGATTTTTCGCCTACGGGCCGCAGTCCGTTAACCTATCATGAGCCATTTTTGAATACTACTGACAGCGCTGGCCGCCCAGCACGACGTGAAACCGACACCATGGACACCTTTATGTGTTCTTCATGGTATCAATTGCGCTACCTGTCGCCCAATTATGACCAATTTCCCTTTGATCCCGAAGAAGCAGCTTATTGGTTGCCCGTAGATGTCTATACAGGTGGAGCCGAACACGCCACCATGCACCTGCTTTATACACGCTTCTTCACCAAAGCCATGCACGACATGGGTTTGTTTAATGAAGCAGCGGCCATTCAACAACAACATGGCCGCGACCCACAAGGCTTGTTCGACGAACCCATGTTGATGTTGCGAAACCAAGGCCAAGTGTTGGGTTCAGAACGGGTGGGCGACACCGTTATGGCTCAAGGACGGATGATGGATGGTAAGCTATATGCCGATTATGTTGAGGTATTGGTAGACCGCGACAATCCACCAGCTAATTTTGAAGGTGTAATTGGCGAAATCATGGATCGCGTTGAAAATGTGTTGCATATTGATATTGGCGCACCCGACTTGCAGATTGTCGAAGTTGATCCAGATGCCACCATCATCATTCCGGTTATGGAAGGCCAAGCGCGGGTGGATCAACTGAAACACCACCTAGACATTCAGCGTATGTCCAAAAGTAAAGGCAATGTCGTCAATCCTGACGAATTGGTGCAGGCTTATGGCGCGGATACAGTGCGGGCCTATCTGATGTTTGCTTTTGACTGGCAAAAAGGCGGCCCATGGGATCCCCAAGGAGTGCAAGGTGTAGTGCGGTGGGTAAACGATGTCTGGGAGATGGTGGCCAATGCCGCGCTACCCGCC
>CAZLPC010000151.1:0-4419 GCA_964561305.1 uncultured Anaerolineae bacterium | reverse complement strand
CGCCGACAGCGCCGGGTCGAAGGCGCGCCAGAACAGGAGGTAGATCAGCACCACCAGCGGCACGACGAAGATCCAGCCCTGCCGCGCCACCCGCCACAGGTGATCCGATTGTCGAACGCGATGTATTGCGTAAAACACATCAAGCCATCCAAAAAGTAGCCGATAGCCTAGAGCGTTTTAGCTTCAACACAGCAGTGGCAGCCTTGATGAGCTTGCGCAACGAGATTCGACCAGCCCTGCGCGAGAACCGAATTGGTGAGGCAACATGGCGCGAGAGCATGACCATTATGTTGCGCCTGATGGCCCCCATTACACCCTATATCGCCGAAGAGTTGTGGGAACACTTGGGCCAACCCTTCAGCATTCATCAGCAATTGTGGCCAACTTATAATGCCGATATTGCCGCCGAAGATGAGATCACGCTAGTGGTCCAAGTGAATGGCAAAGTGCGCGACCGCATTCAAGTTCCCACCGACATCAGCGAGGAAGCAGCCAAAGCCGCAGCGTTGTCCTCAGAAATTGTGCAACGCTTTATCAACGGCAGCACACCCAAAAAAGTGATCTATATAGCCCAACGCAATATGGTGAATATCGTACTATAACGTATAAAAAACAGGCCTCGGTGGTTGCGATGGGGCCTGTTCTTAGTTTTCACCATTTAAGACATGAAATTCATGGCATTAAAAGCAACTCCCCCTAATGCCAACAGATTCAGCAACACCAACAGCAAAATAACACCCACCGACGGGCCACTTCTGGCTCTGGCATTGGGTAACTTTTGCTTAATGGCCGCAATTTCATCTGGAATCAAACGATAATAGCCAATTGATACAGCATCCAAGCCAGCCAAGCCGTCTACATCGTCTACATCCCGATCTTCACCCAGATAAGACAGCGCACCCTCATCGTCTTCATCTTCATCTTCATAATAATTTAAGCTGGACGCGGGCGGTGTCGGAAAAATTTGCTTAGAATCTAGCTCGGGCGCAGCATCTAAGCCACTGCCCCCAAAGCGCAATGATGAGCCAGATGGGGCTTCAAATAATCCTGAGCGCGTATCAGTAAAAGGATCGGCTTTGGTGGGAGTAATATTAAAAGCAGGCGCATCAATAGCAAATTCGTCCCAACCTTCGCCGAGCGTACTGGCAACAGGGCTAGGTGCTGGCTCATCGTCCCAACCAGCCACCCCCGCCACAGGTGGCAACGGCTGAGAAAAATCACCGAACAGATCGCCACTTGATGGCGCAGCAGGAACAGCAGGTGGCGGAGTGGGCACAGGTGGGCGTTGTAAATCAGCGAGGTTAAGTGCGCCGCTTTCGCTTTGCCCAATGCCCATATCAGTAATCCATGAATCAAGCTCATTATGGCTAAATTCTGTGCCTACCGCATCAGCACCTGTACGCCCATAAGTATAGCCGCCGCTTACAGCTGGATCATCGGCATTAGTGTTCCATGGCGATGAATCATCAAACCAGCCTCCTCCATCACCCCCGCCTCCTGATGGAGCTGGGGTAGCTGAGGATGATGGACTGGGGGTAGCTGGCGCAGAACCAGATAAGTCGCCCCAACCAGCATCCGTACTGGTTGAAGAGGTGTCAATATCTCCCCAAGAATGAATGGTACTTTCTTCCTCGATCACAGAACTGGACGGAGCAGGCTTGCTGGATGCAGCCGCAGGAGGGGGCGGCGGAGGTGCAACGCCTAGTTTTTTGTTCAATACCTCAAGTGCTTTACGGGCTTGCTGATTATGGGGGTTAATGGCCAACACATTTTCTAGGCAAAGTTGCTGCTCTTGCTTGCTGTCTACAACCAAGCTTAGATACAGCCAGCCTTGCTCGTTTTTGTCATCAGCATCCACCACTTCCATCAGCAACTTGCGTGCTTCTGAACGTTGCCCACCTTTATAGGCAGTAATGGCGCGTTTCACTTTGCTATTTATGTCAGACATTAGTCGTGCATCCTTAAAAACTATTGCTCTTTTTATCTATCATAACATGGCTGGCAAATTTGGGGCTAAAACAGGCCCACAATTTCGCCCTTTTCATCAATATCAATATTTAAGAATGCTGGCTTAGAGCCAAGCCCCGGCATGGTTCGCATTTCGCCCAACAAAGGATAAATAAAGCCCGCACCGATGCTGGCCCGTACCTCGCGCACGGGCACAACAAACCCTCGCGGGCGGCCTTTCAGGTTGGGGTCGTGGCTAATGCTGAGATGGGTCTTGGCCATGCAGATCGGCAAATGACCATAACCACTGGCTTCATAAGTTTTGATTTGCTTTTCGGCTTGTGGCTCATAACTAACCCCATCGGCCCCATAAACCTCGCGGGCAATGATCTCAATTTTTGTTTTAATGGGTAACTCGACATCGTACAAAAAGCGAAAATTACTGGGTGCTTGGCAAGCAGCCATCACTGCTTCGGCCAAGGCCAAGGCCCCCTGCCCACCCTGTGCCCAATGATCGGTAGACACCGCCGCCAGCGCCCCTGCCCCTAGTGCAATTTCTTGAATAAGGGACAGTTCGGCTTCGGTATCAGTCGAAAACTGATTTATAGCTACCACCACTGGCACACCAAACTTGCGAGCGATCTCGATATGCGCCACCAGATTTTCTGCACCGGCCTGTACCAAATCAAGATTTTCGTCAGTATAGACGGCTGGCAGAGCTTTGCCGGGTGTTACCTTGGGGCCGCCACCATGCATCTTCAGCGCTCGCACCGTGGCCACCAGCACTACGCAATCGGGTATTAGGCCGCTGATGCGACATTTGATATTGAAAAATTTTTCCATGCCAATATCTGCACCAAAACCACTCTCTGTAATCACATAATCACCCAAGCGCAACGCTATTTGATCGGCGATAATGCTGCTGTTGCCGTGTGCAATATTGGCAAAGGGGCCCGCATGGACAAATGCGGCTTGTCCTTCTAGGGTTTGCATGAGAGTGGGCATCACTGTATCGCGCATTAAGACAGTGGCCGCGCCTGCAATACCCAAATCTTCAGTCGTTATCGGATCACCCGCAATACTATAGCCAATCACTATTCGCCCAATCCGTTGGCGCAAGTCTTGCAGGCTATCGGTAAGTGCCAAAATCGCCATCAGTTCGCTGGCCACGCTAATGTCGAAACCGGTCTGACGCTCTAGGCCGTCTTCTTGGGGCCCCAAACCAATAATAACATTACGCAAGGCGCGGTCGTTGATGTCGAGAACGCGCCGCCATGTAATGCGATACGGATCAATTGCCAGCCGCTTTAATCCAATTTTTTCAAGCTGGGCATCGGTGCGCGTGTTTTCATGATAAAGGCGGGCATCTATGGCGGCGGCTATCAAGTTATGGGCAGCAGTAATGGCATGAATATCGCCTGTTAGGTGCAAATTAAAATCTTCCATTGGCACAACTTGGCTATAGCCACCGCCCGCTGCACCCCCTTTAATACCAAATGTGGGGCCCATGCTGGGTTGACGGATACAAGCGATAGCACGCTGCCCCAAAACCCCCAATGCTTGAGTTAGGCCAATGGTAGTAGTGGTTTTGCCTTCGCCTAATGGCGTTGGCGTAATGGCCGTAACATCAATGTATTTACCCAGTGGGCGCTCTTGCAAGCGGTCGCGGACCGTAAGGCGCACTTTAGCCTTATAATTGCCATAGTTTTCTAATTCATTTGGCAATAAACCAATTTGTGCCGCAATATCACTAATGGGTTGCACTGTCGCCGCTTGGGCAATGGCTAAATCGCTAGGAACACTCATGAAGATTTCTCCTTCAGGTTGCGCTTAATGACTAAAATAGTAGCATCATCTTCAGCCGGACGATCTCCAACAAAATGAGCAACTGCGTGCTGAATCGCATCGTTCAGCTTGGCCGACGTATAGCGCGAACTCGCCACTACACACGCTGCCAAGCGTTCCTCATCAAATTCCTCTTCGTCATCATTAATAGCTTCGGTCACGCCGTCGGTATATAACACCAGCACATCACCATCTTTTAAGTTAATGGTTTGCTGATCATAGAATATATTCGGAAAAACCCCCAACGCCGGGCCAGTTGGGTTTAGCATCACCACTTCTTCAGGATGCATTGCCCGAACCAACAAAGGAGGATTATGGCCGCCATTGGCATAGGTAAGCGCCCCAGTTTGCAGGTCTAGCAAGCCAAAAAATAAAGTTACAAACAGATTCGAGCGGCTGTCGGTCTTTAATTGCACATTCACCTGCTCTAGTAACAAGCTAGGTGGCAAGTCAGTTTGGGCCATAACGCGCAAAATGGTGCGCGACAATGCCATAAATAATGAGGCCGGAATGCCCTTGCCACACACGTCAGCAATCACAAACCCCAAACGATCATCCGGCAGATAGATATAGTCGTAAAAGTCACCCGCGACTTCTTTAGCGGGTTGCCAACTGGCGGCAATGTCC
>CAZLPC010000150.1:2072-7427 GCA_964561305.1 uncultured Anaerolineae bacterium | reverse complement strand
GTTGGCGAAACGTGCGGGAGTAGCTCGTCGGGGCAGGCTGCGGCCAGCGCGTCTTCTACGCGGCTGCCCACAGGCAAGCTGATCCGCGCTTCTTGGGTTTGCACTGCACCCACCACATAAACTTCGAGAGGCGGCGGTGTATCAGTAGGTAGCAGTGTGGGCGTGGCTGCAAAGGGTAAAATTTCGACAGTTGTACTGGGCGGTTCACTTAGTTGGGTATAGACCACCGTTCCCACCACCAGCAAAGCAGCAATTAAAATTACAGCAAGGCTAATGATGTCGCGGGGCGGGTTGTTTTGGGGTGTGTGTTCAGGATTCATCGGCTACTTTAGTCGGAGGTGCTGATCTCGAATGATCAGCACCCATAATTTACGATGGATATGCAGCCTACTATTATAACCCAAGTTAGTTGTGGCCAACTAACCCTTCACTGCACCTGCCGTCAAACCTTCAACAATGCGGCGCTGGAAGACCAACACCATCACCAATAACGGGATAGTAACAATAACGGCTGCTGCGATTTTATCAGCAGTTGCTTCCTCGCGGTCGAAGCCACTAAATTGAGCAATGGCAACTGGAACAGTGCGGTTCTCTTCGCCTAATGTAAAGGTCAAAGCAAACAGGTACTCGTTCCATGCAGCTATAAAAGCCAGCAAGCCCGTTGTAACCAACGCGGGCGCAGTTAATGGAACCAAAATGCGCCAGAAGGTCTGGAAGGCCGTAGCGCCATCCACTAGGGCGGCTTGCTCAATTTCTGAGGGCAGGCCTTTAAAGAAGCTGGTTAGCACCCAAACTGTAAAGGGTAAGGTGAAAAGTGGATAGCTAAAGATCATAGCCAGATTGGTGTTATAGATGTCGAGGTTGTTGACGATCTTAAACATGCCTGACAGAATCGAAATTTGCGGGAACATGGTCATGGCCAACACCAAGTATAAAATGATGTATTGGCCACGAAAACGTATGCGACCAAGTGCATACGCTGCAAACGAACCGACGATTAGCGACAGCGTAACCGACACAGTGGCAATAATCGCCGAGTTCCACAAGTTCCTCAAAAACGTTTCATCTTCGATCAGGTTGGTATAGTTCCGCAAAGCATAGACCTCGCCTCCGACAATGTAACTAGAGCGTCGCAATCCGGTGGCATCGGTTAGATTGGCAACTTGTTTTTCTTGCCATATCGATCCATTGTTGTTTAAGAACAACACTTCGTCAGTATTAAGGCCCCAACCCGTTACCACGGTTACTACTGTATCGGGTTGCAGGGTAAAAGCTGGCAGATCGAAGCGCGCGCGCGTGTTTTGTGTGTTGCTAATACGCCAGCCCTCAAGGTCAACGGGAATACGACCAAAGTGCTGAATGTCTACACGTTCGCCAGTAATGCGGGTTGCATCATCTATCAGTGGGTTTATGAAATCTTCTTCAAAACCTACTGCCAGCAATTGTGCCGAAAACTCATCGGCAGAGCGCGTCTCTGCTAAGTTCTCAATCAGACTAAGTGCAGCGTTACTATCGAAACCTGCATCCATTTCGGCGTAATTCTCTATAGCCGACGTGATCGCGTTAATGCTCTCTACGCCTTCAAAAATTTCAGCAGGATCGGTTGTGCCGCCAAACTGGGCCAAGAAGACGGACAAACGGTCGCCATCCAAAGCACCGTCGCCAAAGAAATCAGCGAAGTTGTCATAGCGAATCGTGCCGAGTTCGGCTTGATTCACGATTTGAATGCGCTCAATTCGATCAGAACCTGTAATGAAAGTTGCTTCTGAGATACTACGATTGTTGTTAAGGGTGATGGTAGTACCTTCAATATCCCATAAGCGTCCGGAAAAAACATTTCCTCGGAGTGGGACAAAGGGATAACCCATATAAATTTCTGTGTCGGTGTTTGTTCCTTCGCCAGTATAAACTAAGAGGGTTTCGCCACCACTTAACTGAATATCAGGAAACTGGAAGCGCGTAAAATATTCAAGAATCACATCAAACTCGAAGCGAATATTGTTGATGTTGTTCCACCGTTCGATCTCTCTGAAACGTGGTATCGAGACTGTGTGAATAGGTGGCTGTGATGGTATGGCCACTGTATCGGGTGGGAAAGTGCGCTGGGTGGCAACAAACACAACCGCCACATCATCTAGGGCTCGTATGCCCCGCAAGCTAATGGTTTCGCGGTCGCTAAGTACTTCAGAAAGGCCCAGAAAGTTTTGTTCGGTTTGGGTTGGATCATAAACATTTTGAATAATAGGAGCCTCATAGGTAGCGCTAGAGGTGATGCGCCACCCATTTAGATTAAGGGAACGCGAGCCAATGTTTTGTAGCTCAATATGTTCAGTAGAGCCACCGGGATCATTAACCTCGATTATTTGGATACGATCTAGATTATATTGGCGCTCAAAGTTTGATGCTTCGGGCAGATAACGCGCCTCAATTAAGACCTGTGGATTGGTGCGAAAAGAGATACTAAGCGCGTATACAAATGGCGACATCGTAAAAATGATAACCGCCAATACCAATAACCAAAATGAAAAACGATTGATCAAATGGGCATAGTCAATGCGCGTCATGGTCTAACCCTCTTGCTCAATGCCAACAAAACGGACATAGATTATGGTGAAAATCAAAATGAAGCCAAAGATCACCACACCAATTGCTGAGGCATAGCCACCTTGTTGTTGAGCGATTAGCTGATTGTAGTTATGCGTTGCCATAGATGGGCGCGAAGTGGGGTCTAGTAACACTTGGAACAAGTCGAACACCCGCAAAGCATCTAGGGTACGGAAAACCAACGCCACCGCGATAGTTGGCCGCAGCAATGGCAATGTGATCGAGAAAAACTGACGAATTTTGCTAGCACCATCTACTGATGCGGCCTCATAAATATCACCCGAAATGGTTTGTAGACCAGCCAGCAATAACAGCGCCATAAAAGGAGCCGTTTTCCAAACGTCAATGGCGATTACGGCGCTTAACCATGGGCCCGTCGTAGACAACCACGCTTCATTGCCGTCTTGCACACCTAAATCGCTGAAGAAAACGTTTAAGATGCCGCTTTGATTGTCGCGCATAATGACTCCCCACAGCGTTGCACCCACCACAGTTGGAATGGCCCACGGAACCAGCATAGCGGTCCGCATAATACCACGAGCGCTAAACTTGGTATTGACGACCAAGGCGATAATCATGCCCAAAATCAACTCTAGCGTCACAGAGATAGTGGTAAATTGAAGGGTATTAAAAATACCTTTCAAGAAAATAGCATCTTTACCCAGAATACGCAGGCCGCGTTGGCTGAAAGGCAGGCTAAGCACAGTTGCTTCTCGATAACCCTGTGCAACCAGTTCTTCAGAAAGTTGCCAGTCGGTCGCGCCGTTACCGGTTTTCAAGCATTCATCGGGCGACAGCGTGTTAGGATTGCCAGCAATAAGCTGAATGCGATCTGAGGCATCGTTACGCACGTCTTCGGGTAGTGTGTCGCTAAAACGCAGACCTTCTAAGAGGCGAATAAAGTTTGCTTCAGAGCGCGTAATGGGGTCCGATCTCAATTGTTCAGGGGTTGGTGTTTTACACTCTACAACATCGAACTGAACCGATAGCAACTGCTCATAATTATCAAAACCGACGAAACGTGCTGGCTGTGTGCTGGCTAAACGTTCATCAGTTAGGCTAGAGATGAAGGTTTGCTCTAGGGGGCGTGCTGCCACCAACACCAATGCGGCTAGGGTGGGGATAAGCAAGCTCCATGCAAAACGGGTATTACGGCTGGTCAGCGATTCTTCACCATCAAAAATATGCTCAATCACCAATCCCAAGCGCCACAGTGCAAGACTGAGCGGAATTGAGATAATGAATAAAGGCAGCACCGCCCTGATAGCTTCGCCCAGTTGAAAAGGTTGCCCCCCAACGGCCCGCAAACTACCACCAACACCCGAAACATAAAACTCTCTGACACCGGCCACAAGAATGCCCACAATTAACCACAGCAAAATGACACCTGTCCAACGGGCCGCAATCATATCTAGTGCCAACAGACGCATTCCATTGCGGGCGATAAACAAGCCTAAGACAATGGCGGTTAGGGGCACAAAAATACCAAAGTTATAAAGAAAGGCCATCAAAAGTTCTGGGGGCACTTGTTTGTTGACGCGCCGCCCCGTGGCTTCTTCAAAACCGCCGCGTGCATTCAGTTGTTTATAGCTAACATTGATCCGAAAGTCCTCATCGGACAAAGCTATGCCATCATCGTCGGCCAGTGTTTGCACAAAACTTGTGTCCATTTCGGGCAAAATAAATGTGTTATCCACTTGGGTTAGGGCGCTGCCCCGCCCAATGTCTACCGCAGCCGGACCACCTTGTTCAGGGATAATTTGGAAATAAGGTAGCTCGGCAGGAAAAACGCGCAATCCAAGCGCCTCGCCCTCATCTGATGGCGAAATTTGGTGCGAGACAACCTCTCCGTCACGCAACACTTCTATTACAACGGGGGCATCGCTGGCTTGGGCAAATGTGCCTTGCACCAACCCCACCAACTCTGCTTGCAAAGCCTCACCTAGTTCTTGCTCGGTCAGGGCCAGTGTCAGATCATTATCAATCATCAACTGTTTGGCAGTATAGGGTGTCCCATTGATACTGACCAATACATCGCCATTGCTTAACCCGCCACGATTGGCCACCGAACGTTCGGCAACTTGCAATACCAACTCAGGAAAACGCGCAATCCGTAAATCTAACCCTAGTACGGCATCATTTACGGCTATCGGAATTGCTAGTTCAAATTGGGTATTGCTGGGTGCGGGCACTTCAATCGTCAACAGTTCCCCAGCCCGTTCAACCTCGAATGTAATCACCGATGCGCTAGTGTTGCTGAAATAAGCAACAATAGATTCTTTTAATATCGTTTGTTTGGCTGTTTCTAGGGCATCGCGTGTGATTACAAAACCATCGGCTATCTCGTCTAGGGGCGGTACATTAGCATCAACCTCGCGCTCGATTTGTGCAGAAAGTTGTGCAAGCTCGGCATCGGTAACGGTATAGGAACGAATGCCACTGATGATCGCGTCGTGATTAGGATACTCGCTGATTAATGCCGACAAACGTACAATATCGGCGTTAGCTACCAATTCGTTTCGATCTAGTGTCGCACGTATACTGGCTACAAGGGTCAAAATCGCATTGCGCGATATATCACGCGAGACCAGTCGCTCGCGCTCGGTTTCAATTAAATATGCTTGGGCTTGTGTGTTGAGGGCCTCAAAATCAAAAGGCGTGTTGTTAATACGCAGAATCACATCACCAACTGCTAAGCCACTATTTGCCAGCAAGCCATCTTCAAGCAGCAACACGGCTTGGGGTTGTGCG
>CAZLPC010000150.1:0-2062 GCA_964561305.1 uncultured Anaerolineae bacterium | reverse complement strand
GGCGAGGGGTTCAATTTTTTCAATGGTTGCGCCCATACCTAAATAGGTTGGGTCAATAGCTTCAGCGACTTCTTCGTTGGTTGCAATCAAATAGGACTGATAGCCAATCAAAGCCACGCCAATAAGCAATAAAAGGCCGCTAATAAGCCAGATTTCTATGCGTTCGGTAGGGGTTGGCAGTCGCTTACCCGGACTGAGTGTTGCTGCCATGCCAGAAGCTCCTCTCTGCGAAAAGCGTATCTAATCTGTAGATGATATAGGCTGAATCATTCATAAATTAAGCATTTTTGAGGTTGTTATCTGCTAATCTCTAATTGAAATGGGGGTAGAAAACTACCCCCATACAATCACTCAAGCACTAAAAACCCGCATAAAACTATTCGGGGAGATAGAAGTCTGAGCTAACTGCTAACAGGTCTTGCTCCAACACAGCCATCGCATCAGCGGCGCTTTGTTGGCCAGTCAGCACACTGTGAACAGCAGAGAAGTAAAGGATCGACACGTTGTTATATTCTTCGGCCGACACAGTTGAAGGACGCGCAGTGGCGTTGGTGAACACGTCGAACAAGCTACCAAAGAAAGGCGCAGCTTCTAGCACGTCTTCATCTTCATACAAAAAGCCAATGGTGGGGTTATAGGAACCGTCGATAGCACGGATTTTTTGCTCTTCTGGGCTGGCCAAGAAGGCCGCCAAAGCAACAGCAGCATCAACATTGCTGGAGTATTGCGAAACAGCCAATTGCCAACCACCAAGTGTCGCAGCTGTTTGACCTTCTTCGGCACCGGGCAGTGTGGTTACATCAAATAAACCAGCAATGGGGCTGTCTTCTGATTGACCCAAGCTATAGGCATAGGGCCAGTTACGCATAAAGGCGGCATTACCAGCTTGGAAAACGCCACGGGCTTCTTCTTCTTGATAGGTGGTTACACCATCGGGGCTGATTGTACCAACCCATGAGGCAGCCAGTTCAAAGGCGGCAATGGTGGCTTCGTTATTAACTTGAATTTCGCCTTCTGGGCTGATGATAGAACCACCACCACTAGAGGCTTGCCATTCTAAAGCATCACAGGTCAAACCTTCATAAGCGTTGCCTTGGAAGACAAACCCAAAGAAGTTCTCATTACCTTCGGCGCGTTCACCATCTTGAATGGTTTGAGCGGCGGCAGTGAGATCTTCCCAAGTACGGGGAACATCGAGTCCATATTTATCAAGTAGGTCTGTGCGGTAGTACAACAAACCAGCATCGGTAAACCATGGCAAACCAACCAAACGACCATCAACAGTGTTGTTTTCGATGATGGGGGTAAAGTGCGCATCAATCACTTCAGCATCAAGGTATTGATTAAGATCAACGAGATGTTCGGCCAAGATGCCGGGCCAAATTACGTCAATTTGATAGACATCAATGTCGCCGCTTTGCGCTTCAAAGAAGTTCAAATATTGGGCGATGGTATCGGTGGCGCTGTCAGGGCGCGGAACAATGTTGACGCTAATGTTGGTGCAAAGTTCTTCAAAGCGTGCAACTTGTGCTGCTGCGATTTCACCTTCTTGGCCGACAGAACCAGCGATGATGGTCAAAGCAACTTCTTCGTCGGTGCCGCAAACATTGGCTTCGCCTTCTTGGGCAACAACAGCATTATTTGAAGAAAGGGTCGGAACCAACGCCACAGCCAGAACAGCGATGAGACCGAGAAGCATTAAACGTTTAAACATATCTGTTACTCCTTAAAATTTACCACATATAGATTTGAGGTAGTTTAGATTTTTGACATTCGTTTTTACGGATGACAAATCTGCCTAAAATAGTACCCCACAGCTTTTAAATTTGCAAATAGAGTAAGCCACTTACGAATAAAAGTGATAATTTTATGGTCGTTTGGTTAAAAAAGACGTAACTTCAGCGTGGGTGGGCAGGGCCGGAATGCCACCGCGCTTGGTTGCTGTTAGTGCGCCAACGGCATTTGCCCGCCGCAATAATGGTAACATGGCGCTGTCATTCAATAAGTCGGGCAAATGATGTTCGATAAGCCCCGATAACAAGCCAGCCACAAAACCATCACC
>CAZLPC010000149.1:0-7441 GCA_964561305.1 uncultured Anaerolineae bacterium | reverse complement strand
CGCTAAAGGTCGCTTGTGGCTCGGTAACACCACGCTCTGTGCCAGCAACTTTAGCTGTATAGCCGCTAATGAAGTGGAACATCGCTTGTTCGGGCGTTAGGCGAGACACTGGCGGCAACACACCAAACGCATCTGCTGTTAAGAAAATGATGTTCTTAGGATGCCCACCCATACCTGTTTCGCTGGCGTTGGGAATAAAATCAATTGGATACGAGCAACGGGTGTTGTTGGTAAAAACGTCGTCATCAAAGTCGGGTTTGTGGGTTTCAAACATCAAAGGCACGTTTTCCAAAATCGTACCAAAGCGTTGGGTAGTGGCGTAGATTTCGGGTTCATGCTCAGGATTGAGGTTAATGGTTTTGGCATAGCAACCACCTTCCATGTTGAAAACACCGTCATCACTCCAGCCATGTTCATCATCGCCAATCAATATCCGCGAGGCATCTGACGAGAGCGTGGTCTTGCCTGTGCCGCTAAGACCAAAGAAAATCGCTGTGCCTTCGGGGCCAATATTCGCCGAGCAATGCATCGGGAACACGCCCTGTTTCGGCAAGCGATAGTTCATAACGCTGAAAATGCCCTTCTTCACCTCGCCAGAGTATAGCGTGCCAAGAACGATAATCAGGTTTCGTTGGAAATCTACGCCAATAAAAGTCGGAGTACGTGTACCATCGGTTTCAGGGTCAGCACCTAAGTTTGGCGCGGCCAAAACCGTGAATTCTGGCACATGGTTGGCGCGTTCTTCAATGGTGGGGCGCACAAACATGTTCCATGCAAACAAGCCATGATAGGCGGCTTCACTAACAACCCGAATCGGCATCCGATAGTTGGGGTCTGTTCCAGCAAAGGCATCCAGCACATAAAGGGCTTTGGTTTTTAGATATTGAATCACCTTATTATAAAGGCGATCAAATACAGCTTGGCTAACAGGTTGATTGACATCACCCCACCAAATCTCGTCATGAATCTCAGGTTGATCCACGATAAATTTGTCCTTAGGCGACCGACCCGTATATTGACCAGTCAAAACACGCAAGGCACCCTGATCCGTAAGGCGGGCTTCGCGGTTGCGCAGCGCGTGTTCATAAAACTCGGCAGGCGATAAATTCCAGTAAACTTGTTTAACTTCTTTTAAGCCATGAACTTCTAGCCCTACTGTGCTATGGATGTGTTCGGTAGGAGCAGTCATAATTGCTATATCTCCTTTAATGTGGATTCAAGATTGATCGTTATATGCACTACTTTAGCAAATCTGATAGCGGTTGGCCAGTGACATAACTCATGATCTGATTGTGCTTAAAAAGTGATTGTTTAATTTGCACTATTCTTCACAATCTTGGCCCTCAGATAAAAAAGTTACTTCACCAAAGCCAATCAGTTGCCATGTGCCATCAAAAACAAACGTTGTCAGAGAGGCATTGCCAATGTTAAGATTTGAGCCTTCTTCTGACAAGCCAAGCTGATAAAGCAAGCCACGAATGGTCCCGCTGTGAGTAACTCCTAGAATCGTTTGATGCGGGTGAGCGTCGGCCCATGCCATAACAGCCGCCGCCGTGCGCTGCCCCACCTGCTGCAAAGACTCGCCCCCCGGTCGGGGCAAGTGATGTTGCTGCCACAATGCCTGATAGCGTTCTGTGTCCCACTCCATAATTTCTTGACGGGTAAGGCCCTGCCATGCCCCCAAATCAATCTCTCGTAGTCGTGCATCCAATTTTATAGGCAACTGATAAAGCTGGGCAACAAAGGCTGCGGTCTGGTGGGCCCGCAACAAATCACTGCTATAGATTGCGTTGATGGCCTCGTGCTGATAGAGATGAGTGGCGGCTTGTTGTGCTTGCACAATACCGGCCTCATTAAGAGGGGTTGGGGCGTGGCCTTGCCAGCGTCCGGTGCTGTTCCAACTGGTTTCGCCATGGCGCATCAAAATCACTTTGGTGGTCATGGGGTGGTGTCCTTAATGAATTTGTAACTTTTGCCGACTACGATACTTATAATCATAACGACGAGTGAGCAACGAGGCAATATCATCCGATGAATATAAAATCTCGCAGTATTTGGAACGGGCTGTTGGCGGCTTTAGTTGGGTTGCCGTTTGCAGCATTCTTTTATTTGGGCGAAAGTGTAGCCGATCTTCCGTTTTTGCCCGCCGATTTTATGAACTGGATCATCCCTTTTATTCCCGGCAATCTCATTATTTTTGGCATTAGCCTAATGGTAGACATCATTATTGCGTTGGGCTTGGGGCGCGAAGATGTCGTGGCCAAATTCTTTGAATCACTGATGGCAGCAGGCATTTTTGTGGGCGTTTTAGGTGCATTTGGCGCAATGATGGGCCGTCTACTTGAACATCCCCGCGCTAAATCATTACCCAGCCCAATCTTGGGGCTTCTAGTGGGGATTATCGTCGCTCTTCCATTAGCATTCATCAGCGATAATCAACTAACTGGCGACAATCCATTTTACAGTGGCCCTGCTCTCGCCATTCGTACCTTATGGATTGCAGGGATGATTGGTTTGTGGGGAATGATCGCGCAAGTGATCTTGCAACGTGGTGCAATTGAAGTCATCCACACCGAAGTAGCCCCTATTGCCGACACTAGCGCAATATCCATTGAAGCCAGCCCAGAGGCCCCTTCATCAGAAACAGCGCCCGTTACTAATCCAATTACTGTTCCAATCACCCGTGCAAGTGTCCAGAAACTCAATCGCCGCCAATTTTTGGTGCAGGTGGGTGGCACAACGGCTGCGCTTACGGTAATTGGTGCAGGTTTAGGCGAGTTGCTGCGCGAAAGTGAGAAGATTGTCGCTTTCGAACAAGCCGATTTCTCGTTTCTCGACTTTCCAAACGCCAATGCAACTGTTATACCTGCGCCCGGCACACGCCCAGAATATACTGCCATAGACGACCACTATCGTATTGACATCAACACCTCTGGGCCACCTAGCATAGATGGCGACACATGGCATTTAAACATTATTGGCTTGGTCGAAAACCCCACTCAATATACCCTAATCCAATTACAAAACAACTTCGCCCCACTTAATCAATATGTCACCATCTCTTGCATTTCTAATAATATTGCGGGTAGCTTAATTGGTACAACAGGCTGGACAGGGGTTAGCCTGCAAGATGTTCTGGCAGACGTGCAACCCGCACCAGAAGCCACCCACATCCGCATCACCTCGGCTGATGGTTTCTGGGAATATATTAGCCTTGACCTCATTCGCGAGGATGCTCGGGTGATGCTCTGCTATGCATGGAATGAAGAATTATTGCGCGAAAAACATGGCTTCCCCTTGCGAATATATATCCCCGACCGCTATGGCATGAAGCAGCCAAAATGGATTACCGAGCTAGAATTTGTGGACAGCAACGGGCGTGGCTTTTGGGTCGAGCGTGGCTGGAGCCGCGATGCAATTGTGCAAACCGTTTCGGTCATAGATACTGTGGCCGTTAATGATAGCTTTGAGCAAGACGGCCAAACCTTTATACCAATAGGCGGCATCGCTTATTCGGGTGCACGCGGCATTTCTAGGGTTGAGGTGCGTGTAGATGATGGTGATTGGGCCGAGGCAGACTTAAAAACCCCTCTCAGTGACACTACATGGGTGTTGTGGCGCTATGATTGGCCGCTGGCTAGGGGCGAACACACCTTTGCTGTGCGCTGCTATGACAGCACAAGCACACTTCAAATCGAAGAGTCGCGCCCCAAGAAGCCCAGCGGTGCCACAGGTATTCATTCTTTAGAGGATGTAGAAATCTAGGCCACGACCGCAATTCTCAAGAAAAAATGACCCTCGATTGAGGGTCATTTTTTGCATTGTTTGGCTTACATTAAAATGCGAATATATCGCTCAAGGCACGCTCGAAAAGAGCTTGACTAGGGCGAATTTGCTCATCAGTTAAATAAACCAATGGCGTTTCGGGCAAACGCTCGGTGTCCACTAATGAAGGACGGTTCGGATCGATATAGAGAATGCCTGTCACAATCTCTTGGCGCTCTTGTGCTTCGTGCAACACTCGGAAAGCACTCATACGATCAGTAGGATCATGCTCGGCCCCCAGCTTGCTAAGAACAACCCAACTACCATCGTGCATTTGTACGGGTTGCATTGAGCCGGGTTCATAGTCCACTGCTATTTCTTCTTGGTTTTGCACAAAGCCGATCTCATTCAGTACTTCGCGGTGATTCTTGCCCCAATAGTAGCTCTTGGTCGAGTCATCGCGGTCGTTAAAGGTAACGCACGGGCTGATAATGTCTACTACGGCCGTGCCACGATGGGCCATAGCCGCCTTCAAAACGGCTTGCACTTGCTTGGCATCGCCCGAAAACGAACGCGCCACAAAGGTTGCATTGGCAGCCAACGCCTCAATGCACAAGTCTACGGCGGGCAGTTCGTTATGACCAGCATATTTGGTCTTTTGATCGCGGTCGGCGGTGGCCGAAAATTGCCCTTTGGTGAGACCATATACACCGTTGTTTTCGATGATATAAACCATCGGCAAGTTGCGGCGGACAACATGCTTAAATTGGCCCAAGCCAATGTTGCCAGTGTCGCCATCGCCCGAAACACTAATGGCCTTAAGCAGATGGTTGGCCAACACCGCACCAGTCGTAACCGACGGCATCCGACCGTGCACAGCATTAAAAGCGTGCGAACGGCCAAGGAAATAGGCCGGGGACTTAGAAGAGCAGCCGATACCGCTCATTTTGATAATGCGGCTTTGATCCCAGCTATCTTCAAATGTCACCGAGATGATTTGATTGGAGATAGAGTTGTGGCCACAACCGGGGCACAACGTGCTAGGCTTATATTTATATTCTTCTTTGCTTAAACCGAGAGCATTGGTCTTTGTACGGCCCATGATTCGTCCCTAACTTTCTTTCTCTGCATTTGCAATTTGTTCGGTAATCCAGTCGGCATCTAGCGGCAAGCCGTTTAAGCGGCACACTTTAACCAAGCGATTCGACACTTGGGGCATATCTAGGTACATAATCTGTGCCATTTGGCCATCAAAGTTATTTTCGACGACATATACGCGCTCAAAGCGATTAGCGAAGGCTTCTACATCGGCGTGCAGGGGCAAGGCCTTAATTCGCAGATAGTCGCTCTTAATACCTTGTGCGGCCAAATAGTCGCGGGCTTCTTCAATGGCGAAGTCGTTGCTGCCATAAGAAATAATACCAATGGTTGCGCCATTCATTTGGTGCAAAACAGGCGCGGGCAAGTTTTGGCGCACCGTTTGGAACTTGCGGGCAATGCGGCCAAGGTTGCGCTCGAAGACAACATCGCTTTCTGAATAGCTGGCAAATTCGTCATGGCCAGTGCCACGGGTGAAGTATGCACCCATGGGGTGATCGATACCCGGCAGGGTACGATAGGGTACGCCGTCGCCGTCTACATCCCAATAGCGGCCCCACTTGCCATGATCTTGGATGAAGGCGCTTAGTTCTTCGGCATTTAGCACCTTACCACGATTCATGGGTTGGTCGGGGTATTGGAAGCGGTCGGTAACGTGCATATTCATACCAATATCCAGATCGCTCAACACAAATACAGGGGTCTGAAATTGCTCGGCAATGTCTAATGAGCGCCAGCCAAATTCAAAACATTCGGTGGGATCTTTGGGCAATAAGACGATATGATGGGTGTCGCCATGCCCCAACAAATAGGTGAAGATTAAGTCGCCTTGCGAGGTGCGCGTGGGCAAACCAGTTGAGGGCCCCACCCGTTGCACATCCCACACCACCACTGGAATTTCGGCATAATAGGCCAAGCCAATAAACTCGGCCATGAGCGAGATGCCGGGGCCGCTAGTACCAGTCATCGAGCGCGCACCAGCCCAACCTGCGCCAATAGCCATACCAATAGCTGCTAATTCGTCCTCAGCTTGAATAACCGAGTAGGTGTGGGTTCCGTCTTCATTAACACGCAATTTGCCCAAATATTCTTGGGCACTTTCGGCCAAACTGCTGCTAGGGGTGATCGGATACCAAGAAATGAATTGCACCCCACCAAACACAGACCCCAACCCACCAGCGGCGTTACCATCAATCAGCAACGAGCCTTCAGAATAGGTGCCTTCCATTGGTTCGCACCAATAAGGGTCTTCTTTCTTCAAGTTTTCGGTGGCCCAGTCATAGCTCATTTGCACAAGGCTAAAGTTGAGATTAATCAGCTTCTCTTTGCCTCCAAAATGATAAGACAACGCCGCCCGAATGCCACCCATATCTATGTTGAACAAATAAGCCATTACCCCAACATAGATCATATTTTGCAAATATTCACGGATTTCGGAGCTTGGTTTTTCTTCTAATTGATTCATAATGCCGTCAACGGGCATCCGATAGATGTAGATGTCGTCGCGCTTCACCGTTTGCACGTTCCACTTGGGGGCGCGGGCTTCGGTGTCATCAATTGGGTAAATCAACACGCCACCGGGCGGCAGATTGGCAACGTCTTGGGCAAAGGTGCGCTCGTTAAAAGCCACGCATACCTGTGCCACAGGCCGATGGCCCCGATAACCGTCTTTGCTGAGGCGCATAAAGTACCATGTGGGTTCGCCCTTAATATTTGAGGGGAACAAGTTTTTACTGTTGACGGGAATGCCCATCTTAAAGAGGGTACGAATAAGGGTATTGTTAGAGGTTTGGCTACCCGTACCATTGGCGGTGGCCACCACAAACGAAAAATCGTTGATGATTTTGCCGTTGCTATGGGGGGCCGAAGCCGGAACTCGTTGCAAATCAACTACTGTCATGACGCGAACTGAACTCCTTACACGATTTTGATATGAGACCGAACTGTTTTGTGATGTATAGACAATGAAAGGGCCAAGCGGCCCTTTGCATAAGCTAACGAAAACGATTATTTGGAAGGATCTTCTGCAAAATGTTTTAACAACTGTGTGTGTTCGATATAGGCTTTTAGGCTACCTTCAATATCATCATCCACAATGCGGCGGGCGATCAGTTCATGATACTCCCACACTTCTTTTAAGTATCCATAATCGGCATAGGTGTTCAGCTCAACCGCTTCATAAGCCTCCCAATAGGCTTCTAATAGCCCCCGCACAAATACATTATCTAGGCGGCTGAAGATGGCTAAATGAAACTGACGGTGTTCGTGGTGCGGAATGCGGATGGGGTTGCCGCGCAACTTATCCCATGCGCGCTCAATCAACACCAACAGTTGTTGCCGATCGGGTGGGGTTAGCAAGGTCACAGCAGCGTGCCAATAGCTAATTTCAATCTGTAAGCGCAAATGATGATAATCGTCGAACAACACAATATTGCTGGCGAGGGCATAAAACAAGCCCAAGCGCACGGCGGGCATAAAGCTGTATTCTTGGCGATGGATGCCAGTGCGCGGACGCACCGTCACCAAGCCCAAGTGTCGGGCCACTTCTAGCTGCTCGCGCAGTTTGCTGACGCTAACA
>CAZLPC010000148.1:0-7487 GCA_964561305.1 uncultured Anaerolineae bacterium | reverse complement strand
ATGGGGTGTTTTGCCATTGAAAGAAGATTCTGAATTCATCGGTATTCAACAAAACAGACGATAGCTGGCTGTTATAGAAGCAATTGACGGTTTCACTATCCACTTCTCGCATACAAGTCAACGTATGTGGCACATAAATGCCTGTGACTTCGCTAATTTGTACTTCAGTTATGACCGTATCTTCGCCTACTGTTATCTCATCGCTGCTACAATCACTTGTCAACTGTACTATAGAAGCGTAGACATTCTGATTTGTGTTGCCTGATCTTCCTTGAATTGGGTAAAGCTCTCCTGTTAGTTGAAAGCATATTGTGCCATTCAGCCCTTCGCTTATGTAGACGCGGTTCGCAGTCCACTTTAGCCCAAACTGAGACATATCAGGAAACTCGAACCCATATTGCTGGGATGCTTCTTCCTGTGAAATAAACTCAATCTCAGTGGGAGAACTCGCAGTATCATTGGGTAATAGTAGAGTTTCAGGAGCTTCTTGCCGCCTAATATTGAATCCTGCGATGCGCTCTAGCTCATCGCCCATTTGCGCCAGTACATCGGGCGCGGCAATCAGTAGCGTAACAAATGCAAGGGCTATAAAGGCGGCAGCAAGCCCCGTGCTGCGTTTGATGGTTAACATCAGGTGCTTTTTCCTTTCGAGTTGCGCCAAGTGCTGACGCAAGTCTGCTTCAAATTCTGGACGTGGGTTGGCCTTTAGGGCGTTCATAAAGTCATCGGGTTTCATCAGGTATTTCCCATGCTACGCGCAGCTTTTGGATGAGACGATACAAGCGGGTTCCGACATTGCTTTCGCTTAAGCCCATGACACGCGCAATCTCGCGATTGGTCATATCTGCCCCATATTTAAGGGCCACTAACTCGCGGTCTTCTGCGGCTAGGGTCTGGAGCAACGCACGCAACTTAGCGGCATCGGCGTTGCGTTGAGCATCATCTTCTGGCGAGGCCTCATCTGCCAGATGAACATGCTCTAGTGGTAGTGGTTGATGATTGCGTTTGCGTAAATGATCAGCAAGCACATTCTGCGCAATGGCGAATAACCACGTTGAAAGTGCGCCACGCCGCGTATCGTAGCGATGACGGCTTGACCATGCACGTTCAAACGTCATCGCGCATAGATCTTCGGCAAGTTGCATATCATCCACCCGATAACGGAAAAAGTTCAGCACACGCGGCAAAAAATCCTCGTATACTGTATCCCAGCTTACGGCGGTTATAAGGTGGGCAGTTGGCATGGCTTGTGCATCCAGCATCGTCAATGTCCATTGGAATCAGCTTGTCTCGTTCACATAACATTATTCGTAGTGTGGACGAAAAGTATCACACTCCAAAACAAAAACAGCGCCAAATAGACGCTGTTTTTTGACAGATAGAACAGCTTAAAAGGGCTGCTTATTTGCCTTCTACTTCATAGCTGCGGCCAACATGCGCGGGTGGGCGGGCCTGCCCCACAAAACCAGCCAAAACTACTACTGTCACCACATAGGGCAACAACGCCACCAGTTGCTGAGGCACTACCAATCCTAAAAATTGCAATTGGCTTTGCAATGACAACAACAAGCCAAACAGCAACGCGCCGCCCAGTGCTCCCATTGGATGCCACTTGCCAAAAATCATCACGGCAAGGGCAATAAAGCCTTTACCCGCCGTCATGCCGCGTTCAAAAATACCCACATCGGCCAATGTCAAATATACACCTGCCAAGCCAGCCAATACACCACTGATAAACAAGTTAGTATATTGCAGGCGATAGACATTTACGCCCAATGTGTCGGCAGCACGCGGATTTTCACCAATAGAGCGCGTTCTTAAACCCCACACACTGCTATATAGCCAAAATGTCATTAAGGCCACCAAAACAAAGGTTATGTATGTAATCACATCCTTATCGAATAACACCACACCAATATCGCGCAAGAAGTGGCCACGTGGCCACGGGTTACTAATTAAGTTTGGGATTTTGCCTTTGGTGGTGGAATTAGCATCATAAAAATAGCCTGTTGCGCCTGCTGCCAACAAATTGACAACGGTTCCACTGATAATGTGATCTACTTTATATTGGATACACAATATGCCATGAAATAAGCCCATCATGCCACTAGCCAGCAATCCCACTAAAACTGAAATGATCAGCCGCGCATTGTCAGAAACTTCGGCAAAGTTAGCGCCGCTAAGCGTGGCATTGGTGGTATAGCCAACAAATGCACCCGTTAGCATCATGCCTTCAATACCAATGTTAACAATGCTAGAGCGTTCGCTGGCAATACCACTCATAGCTCCCAAAATAAGGGGAATGGATTGGCGAATGGTGGCGTTTAAAACCGCAAAAACAACAATAATATCAATAGTGGACATCAAAAAACCTCTCTAGCGTTGGCCCCAACTGCTGCTTAGGCGTTGGCCGCCAGTGCTGCCAACCCGTATCCGGTAAATGTATTGAATAATTTGCGGGGCTGCAATGAACATCAAAATCAGAGCCTGCACCAGCACTACTAATTCAGGCGCAACCCCCGTGCGCTGCATTCGGGTAGACCCTTGTTCCATAGAGCCAAACAAAAACGCCGAGAAGATGATGCCAATTGGGTTATTAGAAGCTAGCAGCGACACCGTGATGCTATCGAAGCCCAAGCCAAGGCTTTGGTTGGCTTCATAATAGCCATTGACACCCAATGTTTGGATAACCCCTGCCATACCGGCCAAGCCTCCCGCAATCGCCATTGTCAGCATGGTTTGGCGCGGCACATTAATACCAGCATAGCGGGCGGCATTGGGGTTTTGCCCCACCATCCGCAATTCAAAGCCAAAGGTGGTACGATTAATAAGCAACAACACGACAATCGCCGTGGCAATGGCAATAAAAATACCCACATTTAACTGGTCGGCAGGTGGCGGATAGTCAAAGATGATCGGTAGCCGTGCGTTTTCTAAGATAGGTTTAGAGCGTTGTACAGCGCCCGAATTGGGATCGGTTAAGGGGCCGGGGCGAATTGTGCCATCGGTGCTACCATTCGAGATCAGCCATTCGGCAATGCGGCTAGCAATAAAGTTAAACATGATCGTGGTGATCACTTCGTTTGCGCCATAATAGGCTTTTAATGCGCCCGGAATGCCACCCCAAATAGCGCCCGCCATTGTGCCTGCACTAAACGCCAACGTGATATGCAGCCAAATCGGTACGCCAAGGTCGGTTGCGCCCACCCAAGCCGCCGCCACCGATCCCATGATCAACTGCCCTTGTGCACCAATGTTGAACAAGCCACCCTTAAAAGCAAAGCCCACCGCCAACCCCGATAAAATAAGCGGTGATGTTTTTAAGAGAGACTGAATCATGCCGCGTGGCTCCATCAATGCGCCGTCTATCAACGCTTGATAGGCTGCTATTGGATCACGCCCTGCTAGCAAAATTAAGATAGCGCCAGCCAGCAATGCGGTCAAAATTGAAAGAAACGGAACCAGCAACGTTTGAAACACTGCTTGAAGCCGCAACCATAAATTTTGCCCTATTTGCCCACCATTGGGGGTAGCGGGGCGCGATGCTTCTGCTTGTATGGCCATTTAATGTACCGTCCCTGCAAGAAAAATAATTTAATCAGAATAATATGGATTATAGCGTCCGTTTAAGAATTAGGGCCATTTAATTGCTCTAGGATCAGTTTTAAGGTGGCGTGCACACTGGCCGCTTTGTTAGCAAAGCGATCACCATCCCATACATAGCGCCGCACCACTGTCATATCAGCCGTAATATAGCTGATATAGGTGAGGCCAACGGGTTTATCGGGCGTGCCACCGTTGGGCCCTGCAATGCCAGTAATGCCAATGGCAATATTGGCCCCCAAAGCCGCCCGCACGCCGCGTGCCATTGCGGCCGCTACTTGCTCGCTTACTGAGCCAAAAACGTTAAGGGTGTGTTCTTGCACGCCCAACAGCGCGTGCTTAGCGGCGTTGCTATAGGCCACAATACCACCCAACATATAGGCCGAACTGCCGGGTAAATTAGTTAGTTCGTGCATCAACATGCCGCCTGTGCAACTTTCGGCACAAGCAATTGTCAGATTGCGTTCTTTAAGCAGGCGTGCTACATCGCTGGCTACTTGCATGGTCATCCTAAACGTCTCCCGATTAAGACCCGTTGGCTCAGTTGCTGGCCTAATTCTTGGGGCTGATTGACCAGTATAGTATCAAGCGTTATGTCTGGCCAACGGGCGCTAATGTTTTCAGCAAGCCAGTCTACCATATCTGGTGTGGCGATGGCAGTCACAGCGACGCTTCTTACAGGTGGAAGATTGCCCAGAAATTCAAGATCGCTTAACAAATTAGGCTTAAATGTATCCCAATAGGTCTCGGCTTGCTGAAAAAACCATGCTGCATCAAAGTTGGGGGCCAAAAACACAAAATGATGATCGGGGTCAACCATTATGGGCGCTTCATAAACAACAGTATCCACATCGCCAAGCGCCGGCAGGGCCGGAATAGGCTTAATCATGGGGGGTTTTTGGGCCAAGCGTGCGCCAACAGGCAACTCGCCAGAAGCTGTCAAATAATATTCATCATACTTCCACAAGGCTACCCCAAAAAACCACGGCGGCGCAGTGGTGGCAATCCAGTCGAACATGGCAACGGTGGCTTCGGCATGGCTATACCATGTATAGGGCGGGTAGCGGTTGTCTTGTTGGCGTGTGTCTTCTAGTCCAACTGGGGCCGGAATGCCGCCTTCTGTCCCCACAAATGGAATAGCCCCCACGCCAAACATATCTTGCAATAAATCCATAATAATGGTGGTGCTGCCCAATAAGCTAACGGTGTCACCAAAAGCGGCGCGGGGTGTACCACCATAAGCCGTACGACCGGGATCGTCGGCTTGGCAAATGGGATCATACGGGTATTCAAAATGCCAGCCCCCTTCGTTAGCGTTTTGTTGTTGGGGTGGGCGGGCACTGGTAGGGCCGCCACCGGGTATCTCTTGATAAAAATGGTTGGCAATATAGGGATGAACAGCAATATAAGCCCCATTATTGAGCACTGTCCGAAAACGCTCATAATGCACATCAAACAAATAGGTCAGCATTTGCCGAATCCATGTAATAGTGTCTAGGTGTGTTCCATCATTGACATCTGCTAGCGACGGAAAAGCCGGATAGCCACCAATGCCGATGATAAATTCGGCCCAAGACAACCAATTGTCCATTAAAGGCCCCACAACTGCCCGATTATTCGGGTTTTTGTCTGCACCATTCGGCCACTCAATGTCTAAATTTGGCTCGTTATAATGCTCGAACCAGCGCACACCCGCCTGCCGATAGCGGCTATATTGTTGCAGCGCCAAGCTGTCTACGGGCGCATTGCCGGGGCGCTCACGATAAATCCGAATAATGGGCGTAATGCCTTCACGTTGTGCGTTTTCGGCCAGCGCAATCTCGCCATCGGCTAGTGCGACAATTTTTGCCCAGCCAAAGCGCTGCCGACTCATCAACTCTATATTGAGATAATTGAGGGCGCTGTGCATTCCGCGTGGATTTAGTGACCAGATATAATCGTTTAGATTCATAAGATTAGGGTTGGCCTAGGGGTCGTCCGAAGGGTTGGTTTTGGTCGGTGCGTGCTTCTAGTGTCAGCAACACATAGTTCACATAATCATAAACCAGTGCATCGTGGCGCACCGATGGAAAGCGCGATTGTATCTCTTGGCGGATAAAATCGGCGGTATCGGTGCGGGCAATGGTGGTGATCACCACGGATTCATCTGATGGTGTATATTCCACAAGGCGTAAATCATAAGTGACAATGGGCTTAAAGGTGCGCCAATAGCGTTGTGCGCCTTCAAAAAACCACCTTGCACCAATGCCCGGAGCAAAATACAAAAAATGATATTGCGGTGTTGCATTTCCCATCAGCTAAGCTCATCCATCGCTATGATGTGCGTGGTTGATCATGAAAGATAATGGTGGTCTCGCCCATGGTGATGATGGTTTCGTCTACCAAGCGGATGGGCCGATTGATGAAATTACCACTCACCATGGTGCCGTTCGAGCTACCTAAATCTTCAATATACCACTGGTTGTTTTCGATATAGATGCGAGCATGAGGACGCGACACAGCATGATCAGGTAACGCAACTTCCCACGCGGCGTTACTGATAGCGCGTCCGAAAGTGATGATGTCTTTTTGCAACAAAACTCGCTCGCCGCTTAAATCACCCGATACAATCGAAAGGTAGGGACGATTATAGCTGGGCGGAAAAGCGTTTTGTGAGACCGAAGCATCCAGAAAATAAGCAGGCGCTTCTTGTGGTGGGTTGTCGGGAGGCAATGCCACAAAACGTAAGGTCGGGCCATAAAGACGCAGCACATCGCCATCTAACAATGGGTAAATATCGCCAATGCGTTCTTCATTTACGAAGATACCATTGGCGCTACCCATGTCTACCACCACAAAAACACCACTGCGATATTCAATCGTCGCATGATGGCGCGATACTGTGCGCTCTGGAATATAGATTTCGTTATCTTGACTGCGCCCGATGGTTAGCTTGGCCCCTTCATATAGCAAATATTCGCGCATATCTTTGCTTTCGGGGTCTTGCCAAATCATTTTTGCTAGCGCAACCGCATTTTCAGTTGTCATTGCAACGCTTACCACGCCAATTTTGTTCTGCCCATTCTATTGTCTATATTCCTACATCATAGGGCAATTGGCACATTTTCGCTAGTCGCCAACCGCATGTTCTAGCCGACGCGCCCGCCAAGTACCAATCGGGTTGTCCATCTTTGCAAAGATAATACCCGTCAAGATCAAGAATCCCCCCACTAATAAGTGCCATGTCAGGTCTTCGTCCAAAAACAGCACGCCTAACGTTACACCAATAGGGGGTGTGGCATACGTGACCAATGAGGCCCGCACGCCCCATGTAGAAATGAGGCTATAAAACAAGAAATAGGCAACAAAAGTGTTGACAATGGCCAGCGTAACGCTAGCGGCCAACGCGCCCATGCTGGCATCGGCAAATGGTAAGGGCTGCACAGTGACGAGCGTTAGGGGAATGATGGCTATTGCGCCGAAGACAAGGCTCCAGCCGGCGGTTGTAAATGGATCAAGATGGCGTAGTTTCAGCCGCAACACAATAATGGCACTGGCATAACATACCGAAGCCAATAAAACCGCACCCTGCCCTAGCAGCGATCCGGTTGTGCCCAAACTTTGCGACATCAGGACAATGACCCCCAGAAAACCAACGCTCAAGCCTACAACTTTAATGGTATTGAGGCGCTCATCGGCCAACACAAAATGGGCAATGATAAGGTTAGAAAGCGGCACAGTGGCATTAAGGACCGTGGCAAGACCGCTATCTATGCGTGTTTCGCCAAATGAGATTAGTGCAAAGGGAATGGCCGTATTAAAAAGGCCAACATAGATCAGCGCCAGCAAGCCGTCGCCAAAAGCAGGTGGCTTGCGGTGGGTAGCCTGCATATAGACTAAAAACA
>CAZLPC010000147.1:0-7555 GCA_964561305.1 uncultured Anaerolineae bacterium | reverse complement strand
CCCCAGCAGGGCATAACGTTGCAGCTGGGATGAGGATTGCGTTGGGGTCGGTGTTTCGATTTGTGTGTCCATAAGATTGCATTATAGCGAAATGGGTTATACCTGTCTTGCACGTTTGGGCGGCGCTTGGCTGATCATAGTAAGCGATGAGGGCGCTCTAGCAAATCGTCAATAATGTAACGGTCGGCCCGCGAGAAGGCGAAGTTGGGCAGGTCTTTTATTTGCACCCACTGAAAATCTTGGCAGGCATGGCAAGTGGGGGCAGGGCTATCGGGCTTAAGCGTGCAATGAAAAGCATGTAACGTAATCTTAAAATGGGTGTAGGCGTGTTTCACACGTATATGCAGCGCACCAACCTCAACTATAATGCCCAATTCTTCCCATAGTTCGCGGGCGATGCAGGCCTCTAATGTTTCGCCGTCTTCAATTTTGCCACCCGGAAACTCCCATAGGCCGCCCAACAAGGCATCATCAGGACGCTTGGTGATTAGCAAGTCTCCTGCCGAATTCCAGATCAACCCACACGTAACATCATAATGCGGTGTGGGCGATTTTTTGGCTTTGATCGGGCGTTCATTTTGCACATTGTTGCGTAGAGCAACGCAATAATCGGCAATGGGACAGTGCTTGCACAATGGATTTTTGGGCTTGCAGACGGTTCGTCCCAGTTCCATTAGGGCTTGGTTATAGTCACCTGCATGGCCTATTGGCACATCGCGTACTAAAGCTTCGGCCATGTCCCATAGGGCGTTTTTGGTGGAAGGCTGGCTGACATCGTCAGCCACATCAAACAGGCGTGCAAACACCCGAATCACATTGCCATCAAGAACGGGTGCAGCCTTACCAAAAGCAATACTGGCAATTGCGCCTGCCGTATAGCGCCCAATTCCTTTGAGCTTTAGAAGGTCTTCTACGGTGGTGGGCATTTGCCCATGATAGTCCTGCATCACTTGTTGAGCGGCGGCTTGCAAATTGCGGGCGCGGCTATAATAGCCCAAGCCTTCCCATTGCTTTAATAAGTCGTCTTGAGAAGCATCGGCAAGGGCTTGGATAGTGGGGAAGGCTTCCAAAAATCGCTCATAATAGGGGATAACGGTAGTCACTTGTGTTTGTTGCAGCATAATTTCAGAAAGCCAAATCTGATAGGGATCAATTGTCTGTCGCCACGGCAGATCGGCGGCGGCACTTTCAAACCACACTAATAATGGGCTGATGAAGTCGCTATTGAGAGTCATGGCTGGTGATTGATTTTTTGGGCGGTAACGGGATAAAGGCGCTGGTGCGCTGAATATAATCGGCATACTGGGGTTTGGTTTTGGTCAGCGATTTTTCGAGCATGGCCACGCCCGATACCCGTAGCAAGAAAAAGGTCATGATAATGGGGCCAAAAATTGTCCACCAGCCGCCAGCGGCCAATGCCAGCAGATAATATGCCCACCACTGGGTTGCATCGCCAAAATAGTTGGGGTGACGTGTATAGCGCCAAAAACCTTTGTCTAGCACCTTGCCTTTATTGGCGGGCCTGCCTCGAAGGCAAACCCCACCAGCCATATTAAGACAGCCAAGCCATCTAAAACAGTCAAGTTGCCATCATTAGCGCCATAATAATGAGCGCCAAGCAACGGAGCCGAGATGATGACCATCAACACCCCTTGCAAAATAAAGACTTGAAAATAGCTTTGCCACCACCACTGCTTGCCGTTAACCTCGCGCCATTTGGCATAACGATAATCTTCACCATGCCCACGGTTGCGCCAGAAGATATACCCCCCCAAGCGCAAGCCCCACAGCGTGACCAGTATCAATAGCAAAACTTGGCGGGTATCTGTGCCATTGTCGGCCAAAAAGAAATAAACATAAGCCAATACCACAAAACCCACGCCCCAAAACACATCTACGATGCTGGCATTTTTAAGCTCCAAACTCAGCAACCATAATAGGGTCATCAATCCCCAAATAACCAAAGCGCCAACGCCCCAAATTTCAAGCAAACTCATGCCCATCTCCTTTTGTGCCATGCACAAGTATTATAGACAGTTCGCATGAGTGAGGGATGATTAATCGGCGGCAGCAACACCAATAGCGAGGGTTGCCCGGCGGGATGTGAAGCCGCGTACTGTGTATGACCACAGAATTAAAGATGCAATGGCCACAGCCAGCAATGCAAATGACACCCGTAGCGAGGTTGCCTCTGCCAACAAGCCAATGATCGGTGGGCCGGCTAAAAACCCGCTATACCCCAACGTGGCCACGCCCGCGATACCCGCGCCGGGCGGCAAATTCGGCATTTGGCCCGCCAGCGCAAACATCAGTGGAATGATGTACGACAAACCGATGCCCACCATCGCAAAACCTAGAATTGCCGTAGGCAAAGCTGGCAAAGCAACCAATATCCCCAAGCCACTACCCGCTAAGACCCCGCTAAAGATGATCAAAAAACGCGGCGAAAAACGCTCAATCAAATAATCGCCCGAAATACGGCCAATTGTCATCATGGCAGAAAAGGCCGCAAAGCCAAATGGCACAAGCGTATCAGAAACCTTAACTTCGCTTCGCATAAATACACCACTCCAGTCTGCCATTGCGCCTTCGCCAATAGAGGAGAAAAACGCGATAATTCCCAAGCCCCATAAAGCCCGCGCTGGTAATGTAAACGGCGATTTACGTTCGGTTTGGCGCTCGCTTTCTACTTCTAACAATAAAGGCGACACGGCCAGACCAATGAGGCTGCTGAAAATAGCCGCCGCAACGAGGTGGCCTTGTGTGCTTACGCCAACCCCAGTAAAAAAAGCGCCCATCAATGCCCCAAACACGCCGCCAATGCTAAAAGCAGCATGAAACGAGGACATGATCGAGCGATTGTGGAGATTTTCGACGGCGACCCCCTGCGAATTGATCGAGACATCGTTCATGCTACTGACCAAGCCAAAGGCAATCAGCGCAAAAAATAGTGCAACGCCATTGGGCATAAAGCCCAGCATGGCCATGGCAGCGGCAAACAAGAGCATTGTCCCAATAGTCATACGGCGGCTGCCAAAGCGCACAATTAAGCCACTAACGGTTGGCAAGCCGATTAAAATGCCAACGGGCATTCCCAATAAGATTTGCCCCAACTGACCATCACTCAAGTCAAGCGCGGCTTTAATATCAGGGATACGGGCAACCCAATTCCCAAAAATCATGCCATGTACTAAAAACATGACTGTGACACCAAAACGATCATTGAAGCGCATAAAGCGGTATTCCTTCGCTGTTTTGCTAATTGCGCCCTTGCCGCAACCACTCGCGGGCATCGGTGGCAATCTTAAAGACCCCGATAATGACTGCAAAAAACTCTAGCCGACCCAAAAACATGCCAATAATTAGCGTCCATAAAAGAGTAATAGGTGCGTCTGGGTTAGCCACACCAACTGATAAACCAACATTACCAAGTGTGCTAGTAAATTCAAAAAGACTTTCATCTAAACTATAGCCGTGTAAGCTAACAATGCATGTGCCAACCATTAAAACCACCATGTACAAGAAAACAAACAGTGCCACACCCCGCACTTTGCTATCCGTTAAAAAGCCGCGCTCTTCGCCTTGCCAAACGACTGGCTCATTGACGGCGTGAGCGGGCAAAAATGCCCGCCGAAACTCCCAACGTAATCCTTTTAGCAACACATAAATGCGATATTGCTTAATGCCCCCCGATGTTGAGCCACTGCCACCGCCCACAATCATGATTGCAATGATGACGAGCCAACCAAAAGCTGGCCATGGACCATAACTAACTGTTGAATAGCCGGTGGTTGTTAGTGCCGATACGACGGTAAAAATGCTCGCACGCAAGGCTTCGTCAAATTGATCATAAATTTGAATGGCAGCACCCATTAATAATGCGGCGCTCATTATAGGAAGCAATAAGGCAACCAAACGTACTTCACCATTTCGGATAAAAGGCTTTACTTTTCCTTTAAAAAGCGTATAAGCGGTTAGAAAGTTCAGCATTCCAAATAGCATCAGCACAATAATAATGGCTTCGATAACGGCGCTATCCCAATAGCCTATCGAGGCTTCACGAGTAGAGAAACCACCAGTTGCAACGGCGGCAAACCCATGATTGACGGCATCAAAAAAGCTCATGCCTGCTAGCCATAATGCCACTACGCCCACCACCGTATAAACAGCATAAATGCGTAACACAATACTGGCTGATTCGCGGATATGGGGTACAAGTTGCTCGTTGCGTCCTTCGGCAGCGCTAAGTCCGATGCCAGCCGGCGCAGCAATGCTACTAACCATAATAATAGCAAAGCCCGCGCCACCTGCTAGCTGAGTGACACTGCGGAAAAAAAGAATAATTTTAGGTGCAGTGCCGACTTCTACGACGCTAAGGCCCGCCCCTGTCCAGCCACTACAAGACTCAAAGATAGCAAGTGTAAAGTTGAGGTTGCTGACGGCCATAAAAGGAATTGCACCAACTGAAATGGCGAATAGCCATGCAAGAAAGATCAGCAGTGATCCTTCAGCGAGTTCTAGTGAGAATCCTTCATTAGGGCGCAATCGGGCCGAAAAAAACCAGCCAACGGCAATTGTGGCGATGCCAATGGCGATAAAGCTAAGGCTATATCGCCATTCGTCTGGATAAAGTGGAATAACCAATAGCGGCGTTAGATAAATGGCCCCAATGATGATTAACAACTTGCCCATGTAACCCAGCATGGCGCGATAACGGTCTTGTAAATAGCGACGATAGCGCATTAGTCATCATGCCCACATAGCAATTGAATATCGGGACGGCTGCCTTCGGGGTCGGTAATAACCACTAGATGATCGTTGACTTCTAGGCGGGTGTTACCGCGAGGAACCACCAAATGGTCGTTGCGGATAATAGCAGCAATCAGTGAATTTTCAGTTAGTTGCAACTCTGAGAGAGTTTGTCCAACCGCAGGCGCACCAGGATTGAGGCGAATATCGGTGATATTAATTTTGCCAGAAGCCAATGGCATTAGCTCGGTAATTTCTTCAAAGACGGTTTGTTGCTCGATAATTTTGGTTAAGACGCGGGTAATCGAAAACACCTCGTCTACACCCAAACGCCGAAAAACATCCTCGTTTTGTGGGTCATTAACCAAGGCCATCACACGCGGTACACCATACATCTGCTTGGCAATTTGGCAAGCAATCAGGTTGTCGGCATCGTGGCCGGCCAATGCTAACAAGACATCGGCGCGGCGTGCGCCGGCCTCTTCTAGGCGGGCAATGTCTGTTCCGTCGCCTAAAATAACAGTGGCTTTGGTTTTGTGGGCCAATTCTTTGCTGCGTTCTGGGTCGCGGTTGATGATGGTAACATGATGGTTTTCGACGAATTGACGCGCCAGAAAATAAACGGTGTTGTTACCGCCGATGAGTATCATTCGCATCAAATTGTTCCTCTAATACGCCAATAAAGGCACTGGTGGCTAGTTTGGTGGGGCTGATGGTCTCAATGCCAAGTTGCTGATAGATTTGCTCGTGGGCTGGTTCATAGACCCGTGCCACCACTGTCGGTACAGCAAACAGTGTTTTTGCAATTTGGGCCACCATCAAGTTATTGTTATCGTGGGTGGTGGTGGCAAACAAAACTTGCGCCTGCTCTATTTTAGCTTCGCGCAAAGTCTGTATTTCTGTGGCATCGCCCACCACCCGAAAGCCGCTAAATACGCTGGTCAGCTTGTCAAAGGCGTTTTCGCGCCGATCCAAGATCACCACTTTGTGACCAATTGCGCTGAGATGATTGGCAAGGGTACTACCCAAGCGGCCACACCCGATAATTAAAACATAGGTTGATTTGGAGGGCATTCAAGCACCTTAATTATAGATTTATGCCGATCTGTAGCATATCACACGCATTGAACGCCTGAAAATAGCAATCTTATCAGCCCAATACATTTGCCGACCAGCAGGCCAAAAAACTAACGAATTATCAAGTAAAACGCCATGGGGCAGGCCACACACAAATAGAGAAAGTGCAACACAAACGCAAACGCCAAAATGATGCGCCCAATTGAGCGAATGCCATAATGGTCTTCATGGGTGGCATAATAACTGCCAATAACGATGCCTACAAAGGGAAACAACGCCAGCACAAACAGAAAGACCTGCACAGGAAAGCCCAACCCCATTTCATCCATCGTTAAGTTATCAAACGCAGATCGGATACGTTCAGGGGATTGGCTGGGCCGATATGTTTCACGAAAACGTGCCATTGTTGTCGTTCCTTTGCTTATAACTCTAGGTAGTCACGCAAGGGGCGGCTGCGGTTGGGATGGCGCAACTTTCGCAGGGCCTTCGCCTCAATTTGCCGAATGCGCTCGCGGGTGACACCAAAATGATTTCCCACTTCCTCTAGCGTATGTTCGCGCCCATCTTTTAGCCCAAAGCGCAGCTCTAGTACTTCACGTTCGCGGTCATTTAAGATACCCAATGCGCCACGTAGTTGTTCTTTTAGCAGTTGACGGGCAGCGGCCTCGACGGGGCTCATCATCTTATCGTCTTCGATAAAATCACCCAATAAGCTAGAGTCTTCTTGGCCGACGGGCATTTCTAGGGACATTGGTTCTTGCGAGATGCGTAAAATACGCCGAACTTTGCTGGCTGCACGTTGTAGCTTGCGCTTCAGGGATGGATCAAGTTTTTGCCCATTTTCAAGCGCCTCTTTAATGGCTTGGGTCTCTTCTTCAGTTAAAAAGCCAATTTCTAGGGCTAATTGCTCCATGCTTGGTTCTGTGCCCAGTTCTTGCACCAACTCGCGCTGAATCCGCATAAGGCGGTTAATGGTTTCGACCATGTGAACTGGGATGAGGATGGTGCGGGCTTGGTCGGCGATGGCACGGCTGATGGCTTGCCGAATCCACCATGTGGCATAGGTGCTAAATTTGAAACCCTTGGTGTGGTCAAATTTCTCGACAGCCCGCAAGAGGCCAATGTTACCTTCTTGGATGAGGTCTAAGAAGTTGATGCCGCGCCCAATATAGCGTTTGGCCATGCTTACGACCAAGCGCAAGTTGGCACGGGTTAAAGTTTCGGCGGCCTGATTGCCTCTAAAAATAGCGGCAGTAAACGCCTCGCTGGCTTTATCAGCATAATAATCTGGGTCTTGCTCAATCCATGCTACAAATTGATCAGTGGTTGGCAGGTCGTCATTAAGGGTATAAAAATTGATAATGCGCTGTTGCAAAATTTCGGGCAACAGATAAAAAGCATGGAACAGAACGAACATCTGTTGGGCTACGCTATTCCACTTTTCATCGCGCCCCCATTGTTCTTGGCTTAGATAAATCCTCACATAAGAAGGTGCATCATCATCCCACTGATAAGCGATATTGATGGCTTCGGCCCCAATCAGTTCAAAATCTGGCATATCGGCGCGATAAGTGGCAATGCCAGCTTCTACGGCTTGCCAACCAGTGCTAGTGTGGTTGTATAAGGCGTGCAATACCCCCAATGCAATGTCACGGGCATTGCTATTGGGTTCGCTGGCTTGTTCAATTAACTCGGTCAAGAAAACAACGGCTGCAATTTGCACCGATAG
>CAZLPC010000146.1:0-7561 GCA_964561305.1 uncultured Anaerolineae bacterium | reverse complement strand
CAGCGTAATCAGTTGTGGCAAGTCGTCTAAACCCAAGGCACCTAAAGTTACACCAACACCCAAAACAGCCGCTATGCCCGCTACCATAGTCGGGTTTTGGCGGCGCATTGCCTCTTCTAGGGTATCTACGTTATAGCCGCAGCGCGAACACCGCCGATCCCCAATAAGAATTGGATTGGCACAGCGCGGACATTTTTTGATGTTGGGCACATTAGGCGGTGGCGAGGTTGGGTTGTCAGTCATCGTGCATCCTTAGTCTTGTGCGAGGGTAGCCACAGCCACCCCAATTAGCGCACTGGCCGCGATATTTTGTACTTTACCTGCCAGCCAAGCGGCTTTTAACACAGTCAATGGTATAAGCTGCATCGTCAATAGTTCGGTGCTTTCGAGGGCTTGGGCCTGTTGGGGCATGGCGTTTCGTGCCAAGAACCCATACATCCATCCGCATCCCCGATTGCCATCTATAAAATAGCGCCCCACTGCCTGCCAACTATCGGTACTCATACCTGTTTCTTCACGTAGTTCGCGTTTGGCCGTGGCAAGCGGATCGGGATCATCGCTTTCTACGTACCCGGCTGGCAATTCTAGAGATACCATCTGCGGCCCATGCTTATAGTGAGATACCGTCACAACCTCATGGTGCGGTGTTAGGGCAAAAATCATCACATAGCTGGGCATCAGCACCCGATAGTAGTCTGACATTTCGACCCCATTGGGCAACCGAACATGCTCTTGCACCACCCGCAGCCACGGTTGGGCATCGGCAAGTGTGGTCTGAGACAGAATTTGCCATGCAGCGTGCAGATCACCCATTTGGCTAACCCCAACTGCCCCCACGCCGACGGCTGCTGCGGTCATCGTCACGGTCGTCACGCGGGCTGCTACCCCCACCACTTGAGCCGCCTACGCCCGTGCCACCGTTGCGACGGATTTCGCGACGGGCTTTCTGCACATCAGACTCGTGCTTCAGCAACACCGTTAGTGTATGTTCTAGTGTATCTTGATCCAAATGATTGGCGTTTAGCATCATTAAGGCTTTGGCCCAGTCTAGTGTTTCAGAAACGCTGGGGCTTTTCTTCAAATCCATTGTGCGCAGGCGCTGAACATATTGCACGGCTTCACGGGCGAGGCGCTCGTTCAACTCTGGCACTTTTGTCCGCACCACTTCTAGCTCAGATTCAAAAGTGGGATAGTCCACGAATAGATAGAGGCAGCGGCGTTTTAAGGCTTCTGAGAGTTCGCGGGTGTTGTTGCTGGTCAGGACCACGAGCGGTTGATGCTTGGCGACAATCGTCCCAATTTCGGGCACTGTTACTTGAAAGTCACTAAGAACTTCTAGCAAAAAGGCCTCAAATTCGGCATCGGCGCGATCAATTTCATCAATTAGCAACACCACAGGCTCATCAGCAGTAACGGCCTTAAGCAAGGGGCGTGGCAGCAAAAAACGCTCTGAGAAGAAGACATCTTCTTCTTGGGCCAAGCGGTCGGCGGCTGAAGATAAAGAATTAGCATCTGACAGCAACGTTTGCAATTTATCGCGCAACAGTTGGGTATAAAGCATTTGCTTGGCATATTCCCACTCATACAGCGCTTTGCTTTCATCTAGCCCTTCATAACATTGCAGGCGGATGAGGGGCCGACCACTGGCTTTAGCCCATGCTTTAGCCAGTTCGGTCTTGCCGACACCTGCTGGGCCTTCGGCCAGCGCGGGCTTGCCCAAATGTTCGGCAAGAAACATGACGGTAGCAATTTCGTCGCTGGCAACATAATTTTGCGCAGCCAGCGCCGCCTGTACAGATTCGATGGTGGTGAACATAGGGTTGGCTCCAATTAATATGAGACTAAGTTTTATGAGTGTTTGAGGATGAGGTCGGCAAAGTCGTTTGCTGCATCTATAAGTGTGCCGCCATAATAGGCTACCGCCCCGTAGTCATTTAGCGTTGACTGCCGAATGGCTTCCTCTGGACGATCTGACCAGACAATTAAGGCTGTCTCGGGGAAAGCATCTTTGATTGTGCCAAGCGCCGCAAAACCGGGTGCGACATTCCCAATTTCTGGAAAAGGCGCACAAATCACCACATCAACAGTGGTGGGGTGTTGTTGCAAGTAGTTCTCTAAAGTATCGGCAAGATAAAGTGTGTGGCCACTTTCTTCTACCAACACCTCAAAAAAACCGTCATACACTTGTTTAGAGAAGCCACTTAACCGACGCGCATTTGGCTCGTTTAAGACACGGTGTTTGTTTTGAATGATTGCTACAGTTGCCATCAAAATTTCGCTACTTTCGCGCTTCTTGCCTTTTATTATACAAGATATATTGGTAAGCGTCGCCTATGGTTTTGCATCTAAATAATGAATAGTTAATGACGATGTTAGCATGTTTAACATGCGGTATCGTATTTTGATAGGGCTACTCGTTGTTGTGATAGGTAGCGCAATTGGGGTACAAGTTTTAAGCATTGCTTCAATATCTGCCGATAAACCCCCAGCAATAAGTATCGAGCGCCAATTACAAGCCGATTTGCGCGTGGCGAACGAAGCGATCTCTCGGCCCCAACCGTTCCAGAATTACCTTTTGCCGATAATCCTGACCCAACCCAGTGTGGCATTCCTGTTGCTTATGGTACACGCAACAATACAGCTTGGCTGAATGCAATTTATGAGGGTGAATTGATTCAGCCCATGGTTTACCTGTATCGTGATCATTTGCGCGATGAAATTATCGCTATTGCACCGCATGGTACACCTGTCGACGTGGTGCTATTTCAAGCCAATCCCGAACTTGACTATATATGGCGCGTATTTCATTGGCACTAATAGGGCAGCGCGAAGGATGGGTTCCCGCCATGTTGTTGTCGTTTGAACCTATTGAGCCTACTTCTTAAAAAGAAAAAAAGTCGTTAGTGAATTTTTCCTAACGACTTTTTAGACATGATAAAAGGTGAATCTGGTTTCAGTCACCGTTGGGCTTGCAAATTGGCTGCTCGCTTAAAAACCGCCAATTGGATCAAAGCATCTAGCTCGCCTTCTTCACGGAAGGTTAGGGTTTTGGCTGCATGTCCTTCAATCAAATAACGTGCCCGTTCAAGGGTTTCTGGGCTAGGAGCAAATCCTAAAATAGCTTCTGGGCTAGGGTTCGATGTCATCAGGTTCAACAATTCATCATAGGCTGTGAATGTTCTAACGGTCATTTGGTTTCCCTTCCAATGATAGAACTGGGCTGTAAGCCAGTTTGTTTAATTAAAGATATTTTACCATAATTTTACCTCTATGTAACCAAAAAATCCGCAACCCCCCATATTTTAGGGGGTGGCTGGGCGTTGATTTCTATACGATTTATCATTTTTCAACATTATATTTTCGCCCAAGCCCTACTCAAGTCTATAATGAGAATAGTGTGCCGCTTGAAAACTGATGCAACCAACAATACACTTATAAAGCGTAGGCGTATGTTACCCAAAAAAATGTTCAAGGAATGATGTATTGATGAGCCGTTTATTATCGCGTTTTTATGTTAGTTGTATGCTAGTAGTGGCCGTGATAGTGGCTTCTGCCCTAGCTAACAGTGGCTATGCCCAAGATGATGGCAACCAAGGTGAAGTGCGTATCAATGATATACGCGCCGATTTTCCACGTATTGAGGTAGTGGCTAGTGTTGTTCGGCAAGGGCGTGCTGTGGCCGGGTTGTCTGCTAGCGATTTTTTGATTGGTGAACCCCACCGCGACTTAACTGTTGAGGAAATTGGTGCATCTAGCACACTAGCCGTTGTAATTGACACTCCCAACCAACTTTTGGGGGTAGAGCTAGAAAGAGTCAAAGAAGCAGTACGCCTTTATTTTAACGACCCAAACCTTTATGAAGATGGCTCAACAGTTATCATTGTGCATCAAATCAATGAAAACTATACGCCACGTACCTTCAATAATCGTTCCGATATTTTGGCTTTCATTAACGGCCTACCAAATGGGAGTGGTTTTAATCGTTATGAGAGCGGCTTGCAATCGGCAGCCGATGAGTTAACACGATTTCTCGATGAGAGTGGCGGAACGGGCAACATTTTGATTGTTGGCGCTTTTCCCCAACGCGATGTTGTAGATTTAACCAGCACAGCCGCCTTAGCCCAAGCTTTGTCGCAAGAGCGTGGTTTTACAATCAGCGTGATCCAAGCCTTTACAGGCTCGCGTCAACGCTTTTCAGCAAGTTATCAAGTGATTGCTAATCAAGGTGGTGGGCAATTTGCGGCCTTTGGGCCCAGTGCAAATGCTAGTGTATTAAATGCTGTTTATGAGCAAATTCAAGGTGAGCAGTCGGCTTATCGTTTAACTTACGAATCGCTGGACGGGGCTTCCGGTGTACACACTGTTTCACTAACAGCTACAGTTGATGGCGCTGCTGTTTCGGGTACATTTGATTATATTGGCCCCAATTTAATTGCACCCATCGTAACTTTGCAGGGTGTGGTAAATAATGAAACAATTACTCGCATCCAAGACCCAACCACAGGACAGTTTGATACTGCATCGCGTGAGATTCAGGTTGATGTCACCTTTCCTGATGGATTTGAACGCGATCTGAGTGAGGTGTTGCTAGAAGTTACATCCAATGGTCAGGTAATAGATGAAGTATCTATAAATCCAGATAGCAGTACCAATATTAGGCTGGCATGGGATTTGGCAGATTTTGTGCCCCCCGCAGGCAGCTCTAGATTCAACCAGTCATTTACACTTATTATTAGGGCCATCGATCAATACAGTTTGGTGGGCCAAAGTAGCCCCCTTAATGTTATTGTTCAAGCCGAAGCTACTGTGGTTGCAGCCCCAACGCTAGCCCCAACATCTGACACTTCTATTGCCGTAACCCAAACGGCTATCGCGTTGCAGGCCACGGTTGATGCGGCGTTGGCATTGGCGCTTTCTCCTGAAGATATACAAGCCACTGCCACCGCTATTGCTGCCGCTAATCTTACGGCTGCTGAGGTAGCAGTTGAAGATGATGGGGGCATACCCATTTTTGTGCCTATTGTTGGTGGGGCAGTGATCTTTTTGCTCATATTTTTGATACTAGGCGCGGTGTTGGGGCGTGGTGGTAACCAGCAACCAGCCCCAATAGCCGCCCCGGCCCACAACTTAGATATAATGAAAACGCAGGTTGGATTTGCTGCAACCCCACCCGCCATTTTAGAAGTGCTAACAGGGATAGAGTCGGGCCAGCAAGTTCAAATAGATGCGGCTTCGTTTACAATAGGGCGCACCCCAGCCCAAGGCATTCATTATGCTACGCCCGCGTATGACAACGTAAGTTCGCGCCATTGCACCATTATCAAACGCAACAATGACTATTTGATTGTGGATCATGGCTCTACGAATGGCACATTTGTTAATGGCAGTAAGCTAACGCCCAACATCGAAACCCCTTTGCCACCCAATGCCACTATTCAACTGGGCAAAGACCCCAGTAGTTCCATTCAAATGCGCCTGAGCATACCAAGTGGCGGCGGTTTGGGAGATATTGGCAAAACGCGCATAGATATTGGTGGGGCAGCCCCTGTTGATAATGCTGTGTGGGGGCAAAAGACACAGCTTTATGGTCAACAAAATCAACAACCAGCGCCACCGCCGGTACACCACCTGCGGCGGCGGCCCCCGGTCAATTCTTCAACCCCGGACAACCTCAGCGCCCTGCTGCCCCACCGCCGCCGCCGCCCCAACAAGGCCGTGGCCAGCAACGTGGCTATGAAAGTGATTGGTCAGGGGGCAGCAAGGATGACTCATGGCTCGATCAATAATACTTATTTACAACACAAGATCGGCTAAGGAGTAGCCAGCATGATTGATACGTCTCATACAACAGGATTTGCAGCAGCCGATATCGGCCCCCGCGAAATTTTAGAGGACTATTCAGTTACCGAAGAAATTTTTACGATGGGAGGGCTACATCTGCGCCTTGCCATTGTGTGCGATGGGGTGGGGGGTGCTGCTTCTGGTGAACGGGCCGCGTTTATCACAGCCCAAACAGTAATAGAGTTCGCCCGCAACAGCACCGATACCGTTGTGCCACGCTTACTAACAGATGCTATCCAAGAAGCCAACCGCAAAGTCTTTAATGATAACACTGCCGGCAAGTCTACCATTTCCGTGATTGCTGTACACTACGATGGATCGCCATTTGGACGGGCTTTTATTGCCACCATAGGTGATAGCGGCATTTTTCTTGTTCGTGATGGTAAAGTAAGACGACTAAACACTGAACATAATGTTGCTAATGACATGATTTGGACAGGCCAAGCCACGCCCGAGCAAGCCTTTGCGTTGCCCAATGCCTATCACTTAACCCGGGCTATTGGTGTTAATCCGGATGTTGATCCTGACATCGGCTTCTATTATAACGCTACTAACCAACAAGAAGCTCGCCAGCGCGGTAAGACGGGCTTTTTACTAGAAGAAGGCGATACCATTTGGGCTAGCTCTGATGGATTGACGGATTCTGGCGACAGTGGCATTCCGTATGTCACTGATGACGACTTTTTGCGCCATGCACTGGATGATAACGTCGAGCGCACTGCCCGTATGTATCTAACCTATGCCTTGCGAAGTGGAACCCATGACAACGTTTCGATTGCATTGTTATTTGTGGATTCAAAGAAACGTCATTCTACCGATCCATCGGCACGCGGACGGCTATCTACGCCACTGGTTGGCGCAATTATTGTCTTATTATTGATTGGGGTTGGCGGCAGTGCGTTGTTCTTTTCTACGCAAGGCAACCAAGAGCGCGGTCAATTGCAAGAACAAGTGGCCGCAGAGGCACAAACACGCGCTGCTCTAGAGCTTGCTGTGGAAGAAGCCACCGAAACGGCCATTGCGGTGCTGTCGTTTACGCCCACGCCTTCACCGACCTTCACACCCTCACCGACCTTCACCCCAACCCCTACGCTATTGCCTCCACTAGAGGCCGGCAACGCTGGTTATCGGTTTAACCAAACTGGCTCTTTGCCCGATGTCGTGGCTATTGGCGATGTGATCGAAGCCAATACTGATGCTTCTTATGTATCGGCATTTGTGGGGCAACAGCGTACCGACCGCTTTTCGTATTACTATTTGTTTCCAGATTCAGCCGTTCGTTTTTTTGATGTAACAGATCGAAAAGTGGAATTTTATGTCCGCATTGGTAGCGATGTTCTGATCCAAAACAAAGACTATATTGAAGGCACAGAAATTGAGCTAGAGCGGCTTCCAGCCGCCCGCTTTTCGGCCCGGAACTCGTGCATGGCTATTGAGCAAGAAGCAGAAAATATCAATGTCACTTGTTTTTCAGGAACATGTGAATACACTTTCGAGCGTGGTGGCAATTTTGGCTTATTAGAGCCGGGCCGCACGTTGTTAATCAGCGTAGACAGCGACAACGAACTCTCAGTACGAGAAGTAGATTTGGAGATTAACGAAGCGCGACGCTATGATACCATGATGTTGCAATTCTCTCCGCCCGGTGCAGTGGTTGGCAAATCGTGTGCAGGCGAATGGGTTCCTGAGCCAACGGCTACCCCAACACCCACCGCCACCG
>CAZLPC010000145.1:5255-7564 GCA_964561305.1 uncultured Anaerolineae bacterium | reverse complement strand
ATGCTGACGCAGTAGGCTCATTTATGATCCGCATTACGTCTAGGCCGGCGATCTTGCCTGCGTCTTTGGTAGCTTGACGCTGTGAGTCATTAAAATAGGCCGGCACAGTGATAACTGCCCGATCAACGCCCTCGCCCAAATATTTCTCAGCGTCGGCTTTTAGTTTTTGCAAGATCATAGCGCTAATTTCAGGGGCGCTATAGTCACGCTCGCCCAACCGAATCATTACATCGCCATTGGAAGCGCGGCTGACTTTGTAGGGCACTGTGGCAATGGCCTTTTGTACCTCAGCATCATCGAAACGGCGGCCAACAAACCGTTTAACTGAGAAAATTGTGTTTTCAGGATTCATAACAGCTTGGCGGCGTGCGGTTTGCCCTACCAAACGTTCTCCTTGTTTGTTGACTGCAACCACCGATGGGGTTGTGCGTGCGCCTTCGCTATTGGGGATAACGGTGGGTTCGCCACCTTCCATAATGGCAACGACGCTGTTGGTGGTTCCTAAGTCAATACCAATGATTTTACCCATTATGCATTACTCCTCTGCACTATACCTAGTTTGCTACTTTTACCATAGCAACACGAATACAACGATCATCAAGCTTATAGCCCTTTTGCAAAACCGCCGAAACCATGTTGCTTTCATATTCATCAGAATCTTCACTGCTAATTGCTTCGTGATAGTTTGGATCGAAAGGTTGCCCTAGTGGATCAATGACTTCTACGCCCAATTGCATCAATAAGTCGTTAAACTTTTTGTGGATCATGCTGAAGCCAGTCAGCCAACTGTTATCGTCTAGGTCGGTTGGCACTGCGGCCATCGCCCGATCAAAGTCATCTATAACAGGCAAAAACTTGGCAATGGTGTTGGCTGCAATAACTGCTTTCATCTCTGCCTTTTCGCGTTCGGCACGCTTTTTGAAGTTGATGAAATCTGCCCGTTCGCGTTGCAGTGCATCTTTAAACTGGTCGCGTTGCAGTGTCAGGGTATCAAGGGCTTCTTCTGAAGCGCCTTCTGCGCCACTGCCGTTTTCGCTGGTGGCCACATTGGCATCATTGTCAGCGACGGGCATGTTCTCTTCCATCTCATGATTGGTGGTGGATGATGTGTCTTCGGGCCGAGGCTCTTGCTCGTTTTTCTTTTTTTTGCTCATGGTATCCTGTCACTGATTATCAATAGCTGTCATCAAACTTTCTCTCTCAAACTGAGGTCAGTGTATCGTAGGTATAATAGAATTGCGTAAAAACTTCATTTGCTTATTATATATTCAGCCAATTGGCCTTTCTGTATGGCTAGTTGACAAACCCGCGTGCATGGCAGACAATTAGCGCATTCATAAGAAGCTATATGTTTAAAGATTAAAGGCAATTTGCTGATGCGAATACGCGGCAGTGCAATCGAAGGTGCAATTGGTAGTGGTGTAATAACAGGGCTATTGGGTGTGCTAACGGTTAGCGATGCCGACCCAATTTTATCAGTTATTGTGGGAGCTTTTTTGGGTACAACCATCGGATTAGGTGTGGTGGTGTTGGCTTTACTTTTGCCGACCGAGCGTTGGTTTCCCTTTCCACTGGTTGGTGGAATTGTGGGCGCAATTGTCTTTGGGCTGGCGACACTGATCGGCATTCAGTTGGGCGATTTAATTAACAGTTCTGCAATTAGCGTACTCATCGGCTTTGCCATTGGTGCAATTGTTGGTGGTGTGGTGATGCGAGAAAAGCGCACGCTCTATCGTCAAAAGATGGAGAAATAATTAATTTGTGCAAATAAAGCATGGGCAAGACCAATTCATTGTTTTAGACTATAAAATCACTTGTCAGTATGGTATTGAGGTAGTGTGATGAGTTTATTTGATAAAGTTCAACATTTTACGGCAGCAAAAGATGCAATGGCTGCTGGTATCTATCCTTATTTTCAACCTCTCTCTAACTCTGAGGGTACAACAGCGACCTTTATGGGCCACGAGGTAATTATGCTTGGCTCTAATAACTATTTGGGGTTGACGATGCACCCCAGAGTGAAGGCCGCTGCCCAACGTGCTATTGATGAGTATGGCACAAGCTGCACAGGTAGCCGTTTTCTGAATGGCACACTTGAGTTTCATAAAGAATTAGATCGGCGCTTGGCTCAATTTTTAGGGGCCGAAGCCGCGATTGTATTTCCCACTGGCTATCAAACCAATTTAGGCGCAATATCATCCTTAATTGGTAAGGGTGATTATGTGATTTTGGACAAAGATGCCCATGCTTGTTGTGTGGATGGGGCGTTGTTGTCGCGGGGTGAGTTGCGGCGTTTTGCCCATAGCGAC
>CAZLPC010000145.1:0-5245 GCA_964561305.1 uncultured Anaerolineae bacterium | reverse complement strand
CCTGCCGATGCGGGCAAATTGGTAGTGGTAGATGGCATTTATAGCATGGGTGGCGATATTGCGCCTTTGCCACAAATTATTGAAGTGGCCCGCGAGTTTGGGGCAAAAGTGATGGTGGACGATGCCCACAGCGTAGGTGTTTTGGGTGGTGGGCGCGGCACAGCCGCACACTTTGGCCTGACAATGGACGATGTAGACTTGGTAACAGGTACATTTAGCAAGTCGTTTGCGTCTATTGGTGGCTATGTGGCAGGCAAGGCCGATGTCATCCATTACATTCAACACACTGCACGTTCTTTGATCTTTTCGGCCAGCTTGCCAGCGGCCAATGCCCTAACTGTCTTAACTGCACTCGATATTATCGAAACCGAGCCAGAGCATGTTCGTCGGGTGTGGGAAAATGCCGATTTTATGCGCGAAGGGCTAAAGGCACTTGGCTTTGATACGGGCCCCAGCGAAACGCCTATTATTCCTATTGTCATTGGTGAGGACTATGTGCGGGCTGGTTTGGCATGGCGAGCTTTGGTAGATAACGGAGTCTATACCAATCCAGTTATTCCGCCAGCCGTTCCCCCTAATCGCACCTTATTGCGGACGAGTTATATGGCCACCCACACCCGCGATCAGCTAGAGAAAGCCTTGGGTATTATTGAAACAGTAGGCGAGAACCTAGATCTCATTCCGCCCAAAGCCGAGCGCGAGCGCATGAGGACGATAACTGCCAATTAGGTGCTATGTTCAAAAATGTGTATCAATCACAACGCCCAACCTATTATCGGTTGGGCGTTATACTTTTGTTGGGCTAGCTAAGTGTGCTTTTTTCAAAACGGATGCGTACTGATAATGTGCCAAAGCGCACCTCATCTCCATGTTTGATGGCTTGGGGCTGGTTGGCAACCATTTGCTGGTTGTTTAGCATAGTATGATGGCGGCTGCCCAAGTCGGTTAAATAAAGCGTTTTTTCTTTGCGGAGCAAAGCTGCATGAACCCGCGATATGCCATACTCGCTAAATTCTGACAAATCAATGTCAGGGCCAATGATGCTGGCAGGGGCCGCCCGTCCAATCACCAACTCTTCGCTATCGGTTAGCCGTACACGAATGGGGTGCTTGGGAATGTCGAGCAGTAACGTGGTGTTATCGCTAAAAATACCTGCATCGGGCCGCTTTGGCTCGGTTACTTCGGCTGGTTTTGGCGCACTGCGAATGGCAGGCATGGCCGCCGTCATATGAATATCCATCTTTTGCGTTGTTTTGTACTGATGCCCATTGCGGGTCTCCCACAATTGGATCATGGCCGCCAAATGACGGCGTGTCTGCCGATCCACAGCTTCACTAGATTGTGTGATATTCCACGCTTCTTCGGGCGCAAGGTTAGACTGGCGCAGGCGCACAAATTCAGTGAATAAGCGTCGTAATTGTTCGTTTTGAGGGTGATCGTTCGCCACCGAAGATGTATCCTTATTAAGACCAAATAAGTGTGCTGATGGGGCGATCATAGCGCACTAGAACGACATTTTCAATTAAGAGACTAGCAAGCTCCCGATGTCAGAGAAACGTCGGGAGCCCGTTTTGGGTTATAAACTACTGTAGCGCAAAGAATAGCTCATATTCGGCGCTGTCTACTGGAAAGACAGAACTAACCACAATAACATACGCGCCATCGGCTTCAATTGTATAGGTCAGGTAAGAGTCGAAGAAGCCTAATTCAAGGTCTGCTGGCGGATTAGCGGCATCATCGTTTTGACCAAGAAGCTGACCATCGGCATCATATAGCTCGACAATTGGATCAAGGAAGTCGGCTGGATCACTTGCTCGCACTGCAATCTCAACGCGATCACCAGCACTTGCGTCAAAAACGTAAGTGTCAGTTGCGTTATCGCTGCTTAGTGTGCCAGTGGCGCTATCGTCGGGCCCAATGCTGAACTCGGCATTAGACGCTGAAACGCTAGTCCCACTGCTTTCAGAGGTGGGGTTAAATCCAAAATCAAAGGGCAGCCCTCCCCCCAATAATTCGCCCAATAAATCGTCTAAATCGTCGCCCAAGTCTTCATAATCTTCGGGCGTAACTACTTCAAAATCGCCATCATAGTCGGCAATATTGGCTTGCAAATCGAGGCCAATACCCAAGCCACCGGCGGGGATAATCGCGTCAATATCAGGCGATAACCCGCGCACAAAACTCAGATCGAGTGTTAAATCAATCAAGAGCGAGAAATAGGAAATGTCGAGTGTTTCGACATCAACATGAAAAATTGAACGGATAACGTTGTTTTCGGCCAGATCACTTGCAACCCGATCTAACAGGGTTTGTACCAAAATAGCGGCCAATGTTGGATCAAGCTCTTGATCTGCTAATAGCCCAACGAGCACTTGCGAGGCAAGTGAAGTAAAAAATGGAGAGCGCACAAAGCCAGCCACATCAATATTGGCTTCAAACACAGCTACTGTACGGCCATCAATAGTCTCATCGGTGCGGGTGATGGTAAGTTGGTCGCTAAAATCTTGGTCGCCCAAATCATCTAATACATCACCCAAGTCGTCGCTGTCTGCACCTTGTACGCTGGTGTCGCCAGCCAATCCAGACCAAGTGAGATCGCCATTTTCATCGAAAATTCCTAAAAATAGGCCGTCATCATTGACGCGCAAGACACCACCACCCGTTTGAGTATCGCCACCAGTCGTTAAGGTCGCCGGATTAAAACTGATGTCTAAACCTGCAATTTCGCCATTGTTAAACAGCACAGGGCCACTACCTTCGGTCTTAAATTGAGTGGTGTCGCCGTTGGTGCGAAATTGAAAGTCGAAGGTGTAATCGGTGATATTAAAGGCGCTGGTATTGCGGAGGAGGTCGGTGGCATTGTTTAACAGTTCACAGTCAGCGCGATTTAGTCCATTGGGACAATCGTCTTGTGCTTGGGCAGGCGTGCCCACTGGTAACAGTGCAACAATCATGGCTAAAATGAGTGTCAGGCCTAACAAACGAAAATGCAACTTCATAGTATCTCCTTATGATTGATATTTGATGATCAATCGTTCTTGATCAATTATAGTACGAATTGGAGCGCGAATAGGTCTCAATCGCCATAAATTTTCAACAATATGCGATCCATGATACGTGGAAAAAATCGCCCTCCCATAACCATCACGCGGTCTATGGGCCGAATGATAACAATCCGTTGACGGCGCTGTGTGGCGCGTATAACTTGTCCTGCTACGCGCTCTGGAGCCATGGTGGGGAAGCGGCTGGCAACTTTGCCAGCATGGCCGCGCCGTTTCTGCGCGAACTCGGTATGGGTTTGGCCGACCCACACATTCGTTACCCAGATGTTGTCGTTTTTGAGTTCCATACGTAGGGCTTGGGCAATGCTATCAACAGCGGCTTTGCTGGCGCTGTAAATGGCTGCGTTGGGTGCGGGCACAGGCCCCAATACACTGCTGATGGTGATGATGTGGCCACCTTTGCTGGCTCGCATGGGTGGCACAAAAGCCCTAACACTGTGCAACACGCCATCAATATTGACGCGCAATACGTCGGCTAAATCTGGCCATGCTGCGTCTACCAAGCTACCCCTATGCCCCAAGCCTGCATTGGCCACCAACACATCGAGGCGATTAAACTGGGCAAGGGCCAGCGCCGCCGCTTCTTGCATCTGATCAGGGTTAGTAACATCGGCAACAACGGGCATAATCTCGCCAAATAGATCGGCGCTGGCGGCGACTAATTCATCTAAGCGGTCGGCGCGGCGACCGATGGCGACCACTTGATGGCCCAAGGATGCCGCCAATAATGCCGTAGCCCAACCAATGCCACTGGTGGCCCCGGTAATAGCTATAACCTTAGGGTTTTCGACAGGTTGGGGCGCTCGGTTTAGAGATTCAAGCATGAATAACTCCTTAACAATGGATTATGCACCAGTACGAATGGCTTCGGGCAAATGATCTTGCAGCGCCCGCATTAGTTCGCGGTGTTTGCCAGTGGCCGAGCTTGGGCACAGCACAATATCATGATAAAAGCTGCCCGCAGCACGTTCAATTAACCACAAATCTACACCGTGAAAAGGTAAGTCAGTTTCATCATCTAGGGTGTCGAAATGGGCTTTGCGAAGTGCGCCCAATAGTGCATTATAGCGCACGATAGGAATTTGAAAGTGTAGGTCGGCGCGATGATTGGGGCGATCATAACAGACTTGGAGTGTGCAAGCGGTTTGATGATGGCCATATGACAAAGTGGCCACGCTGTCGGGGGCAGTGCCAATTGGGTGATAGATGCTGACGCGCACCGCTTCATTAATTATTGGCTGTTGGGTGAGTTGCCGAAAATCGGGTAGGTTAAGCCGCGTTGCGATGGTGCGTAATATATCGGCTTGTCGAGAAAATCCCATCTCATTCTCTTTCAACGCTTTTGCTACAGTGGGGTATATTATATATGGAAAAAATAACCAACTGAGTTTTGGAGAGAATCTTTTGACTGAGCATTCAAGCCCCTCAAAACGCGACAATCGGGCATTGATCTTAGGTGGTGTGGCGGTGGTGGCTGCTATCATTACGGCTGTGTTGGGTTATGTGGTTGGAACAAACCAAGAGCGAAATGTGGCCGACGACGAGCTTTTACGAGCCGGACGCACTCTTAGCGTAGCCCAGCTAGAAGCGACTACTGCGATAGATGTGTTAGGAACCAGCGAGGCATTGCTGGTGCAAGGCTATGAAAGCACCCTAACTGCTGCCCAAGCCGAAGCAACCAGCGCATTGGCCACCCGTCAGGCAGAAGCCGCTAACGAGTTGGCCACCCTAGAGAGCCAAGCAACGGCGGCGGTAGATGCTGTGACAGCAACCGTGGGGGCAGAGCAATCGGCAACAGCGGTTCGTCAGCAGACCGAGACAGCAATAGCCAGCAGTTTTACGGCTACACCGGCCACCCCTGAAGGTGTGGTGCGGGTGCTGTCGGTTCCAGTACGTTTGGGGCCGGGCCAAGAGTTTCCGATTATTGCGACATTGACACAAGATGTTGTGGTGCAAATTTTGGGCCTTAGTGCCGATGGTGAATGGGCAGAAATTGGTTTTGAGCGCGATGCCGAACCCGCTATTGGTTTTGTACGGGCCGATGCTGTTGGCTTGACAGGTGGGCGCTTAGATGGATTGCCTGTTGCTGCCAACTTTCCGACACTGACACTAACCCCTAGCCCACTGCCGACACGCACGGTTGATCCCAGTCCAACTTTTGTCGCCTCGCCCACACCATCAGA
>CAZLPC010000144.1:0-7599 GCA_964561305.1 uncultured Anaerolineae bacterium | reverse complement strand
CCAGCCCTTCTAGTGGTATAGAGGTATCGGCATTAATCCCGTTTAGCGTGATCGGTTTTAAGGTATCGCGCATCAACGCCAGTAACTTTTCGGACATAACGGTTGTATCTAATTCGGGTTGATATTGTTCTTTATGCCATGCGCTAATCCAGTGATCGTCGTTGGGGTGGCCTTCAATCACAATAACACACGCATCGGCATCGCCATAAACTGCCACAATTTGAGCCAACTGCGACATTTGTTGATGAATCGCCCGTTCACCGGTAGCAATGCGCGAAATTTCGTTCCGCAACAATATATCAGAATGGGCATCTTGCAACTCAAAATAATTGGTGCGTAAGCGATTGTATAAACGCGAGGTATCAATAACCAAAGCCGCTTGATCGGCCAAGGCCTGCAAAATAGCCAAATAATCAGCGTTATAGGCATTAGGTGTATAGCTCTCAATATCGAACACCCCCAATAAGCGCCGCCCATGCACAATCGGCACAGCTAATTCTGAAGCCACCTCCGCGTCAATTTGGTGATAGCGTTTGTCTTGATGAACATTTGGGATATTAAGTGGCTGTTGCGATTGGGCCACATGCCCAATAATGCCCTCGCCCAATCGGATAATTGGCAACTGTTCTTGATATTTTTGAGCGCCTGTACCTGCATAAAACGGAACCAACACCTCGGCCTCTGGATCCCACAGTGCCAATATCCCAATATCAAATGGCAATAATCGCCGAACACTTTGCAACAGGGTTATCAACAATTGTTGCGGCTCGATGGGGGTATGAAGTTGCTCTTGCGTTTGGCTTTGCTCAATCATCCTATAAACCTATAGCATTATTGGTCTGGGGTCGAATACATCTTTTTTAGGAGAACTTTGTTACTAAAAATGATAGGCAAAAACCCTTCACTTGGCTACCCTTTCCTAAAAGAAACAACTTGGGTTTATACACGCCTATTTGAAATGTGCCGATTCTCACTATAATCGGTATGCAATTTCCGTTAAAACTAAAGACACCAACTCATCAATTGTAATGTAAAAAAGGACACTTGAATGACTGCAAAGTTAGGGACAACCGAAAATCCGTTGCGCGTGGCTATCATTGGTGCGGGCCCATCTGGTTTTTATGCCGCCGAAGCCTATCAAAAGCAAAAAGACCTTGTGGTTCAGATTGATATGTTCGACAAACTGCCCACGCCATTCGGCTTGGTGCGCGGTGGGGTTGCCCCCGACCATCAAAAAATTAAATCGGTCACCAAAGTGTATGATCGTATCGCTACCCAAGACAACTTTCGCTTTTTTGGCAATGTCAACTTTGGAAGCGACATTACCCATGAAGATTTGATCCAGCATTATCATCAAATTTTGTATTCGGTCGGGGCCCAGTCAGATCGGCGTTTGGGCGTAGAAGGCGAAGACCTGTTGGGCAGCCACCCCGCCACCGAATTTGTGGCATGGTATAATGGCCACCCCGACTTTCGAGACTTAGAATTCGATCTCTCGCAAGAAGCGGCGGTAGTAGTGGGCGTGGGAAATGTGGCGATGGACGTTACACGTATATTGGCCAGTTCGTATGATGAACTTTATGAAACCGATATTGCCGACTATGCCCTAGAAGCCCTTAAAAACAGCAATATCAGGCGCATTTATGTGTTGGGGCGGCGCGGCCCTGCCCAAGCAGCGTTTACCAATCCTGAAATTAAAGAATTGGGCGAAATGGCCGAAGCCGAGATTATTGTTTTGCCCGAAGAAGCCGCCTTAGACGAACTAAGCCAGCAAATCTTAGATGCCGAAGACGACCGCACCAATCGCCGCAATGTCGAAATTGTTCAAGCATACGCCCAGCGCCAACCCGACCCCAGCAAACACAAACAAGTCATTATGCGCTTTTTGGTATCGCCTGTGGAAATTATTGGTGATGAACAGGTAGAGGCCGTAAAAATCGTCAAAAATAAACTGGTTGCTTCAGATCGAGGCCCGCGCCCCCAAGCCACCGAAGAAACTGAAATTATCCCTGCAGGGTTGATCTTCCGCTCGGTGGGCTATAAGGGTGCGCCTCTGCCCGGTGTGCCCTTCCGTGACGATTGGGGCATTATCCCCAACGATAAAGGGCGTGTAATAGACCTAGAAACGAATACCGTAATTGTGGGCGAGTATGTGGCGGGCTGGATCAAGCGCGGCCCAAGTGGTGTAATCGGCACAAACAAACCCGATGCCCAAGAGAGCGTGAAATTGGCGCTAGCAGATTTTGAGGCTGGCCAAACTTTGCAGCCCATCAATCCAGCACCTGCTGCTGTCGAAACTTTGTTGGCAGCCCGAAACATAGCCTTTGTGACGTATGCAGATTGGCAAATTTTGGATGCACTAGAGCAGTCTCGTGGCGCAGAAGGCGGCCGCATTCGCTTGAAGTTCACTCGTGTTGCCGATATGCTAGAAGCATTAGTCGCCCATAAACAATCAGAGGTAAGAGAATAAGCCATGAGCCTTGCGCCGCGCCTTCAAGCAATTAAAGATAACCTTAGCGATAGCCTTCAGTATCTAAATACAATCCTCGATCAGGCCAATGGAAACTGGGAAACCGCCGTTTATAGCGATGGCGCAGCATGGAACTTGCGTCAATTGCTGATTCACATTGGCATTGCTGAAAAAGGAATGTTGGGGCAAGTGCAGCGCATTGTGGCTGGCGCAGAAGGTGTACCTGCCGACTTTGACCTAGAGCGATATAATCGCCGTTCAGTCGAAAAAAACGCCCAACTGAGTGCCGAAGAAGCTCGCGCCGCCATTGTTGCCGCAAACGCAGAAATTGTGGAGTGGGTAGAAAATATAACTACTGTCGCAACCCTAGACCTTGAAGGCCGGCATGGCTCATTAGATATACTGTCGGTCGAGCAAATTTTGATGTTAATAGGCGATCATCGGCGCAATCATCTTAACGATATTTCAGTCGCGCTTGGCCTTTAACCACACGCGATGACCATTGCTAAAACCGCTGAAGCCATGTTCGGCGGTTTTATTTCAGCGCACTGTGAATACAAAATTGGTGGTTGTACCCAAACTAACCACTGCCTGATGGCGCAATGGAAACGGAGCAAGCGGCTGTAAGGTCGTGTTGTTAACAACCGTATGCAGTGTGCTGCCCTGATCAATAATATAAAATTCTCCCGTTTCGTCTTGAATAATATGGGCATGATTGCGCGAGACGTTGCGATCATCATTGAAATTGAGGTCGCGGTTTAGGCGGCCAATGGTAAACGGGGACTTCTCTATCGGAACTTCAATCCCTACCATGCGCTCATCGCGGGATTGTTCGACACGTATTAACCCTACGGGGCGTTTGATTGTTCCCGGCGAGAAAGTGTCGGCATCGTCTAGGGTTGAGGCCGGCGCAGCATTGGTAGAATAAGACGACAACACCGCTTCGGTAAAAATGGTTGCAAATTCAGTACAATTTGGATAGCGGTCGGTAGGGTTTTTAGCCAACGCCCGATGGATAACCGCCGACACCTTAGTTGGAATATCGCGCTGCAAATGATGAACATCTGGCGGGCGCACCTCACAGTGTTGTTGCATCAATTCGTAGGGGCTGCTGTCCCCATCAAAGGGCAGCTGTCCAGATAGCAATAAAAATAACAACACCCCTAACGCATATTGGTCTGTGGCAGGCGATAGTGGCTCGTCGCGCCATTGTTCGGGGGCCATATAAGCGGGCGTGCCAAGTATCATGCCCGCACCAGTTAAATTGCTGCGCGAATTATCGAGCAACTTCACCAAGCCAAAATCTACTAAAAAAGCATGTCCAGAATCATCAAACATCACATTGCTGGGCTTAACATCACGGTGAATTACATTCCGAACATGGGCATAGTCTAGGGCCCCAGCAATCTGCTGAAGTAGCTTGCCTACTTCTTGCAAGCTAGCACGCGGGCGCTGCCCTAACAACACTTGCTCGATATGATCCGACAAACTACCGCCCGGTAGCAACCGCATTACAACAAAATTCATGCTGTTTTCAGTACCATAATCATAAATAGGCACAATATGTGGATGTTCAAGGGCAGCCGAGGTTTCGGCCTCTCTATGAAAACGCTTGACTTGTTCGGGGCGGTTGGCTTGTGTTTCCGACAAAATTTTAACAGCCACAAAACGGCTTAGGCGTGGTTGTAGCGCCCGATAGACTACACCCATGCCACCTTTGCCTAAAAATTCTTGTAATTCATATTGCCCGAGGGTACTACCCACTAGGTTTTGAAAAGACATTATCGTTAACCAGCCTCAGTGCTTGCTCGCGTTTTCAACAGTGTACAAAATTGTTAAACAGTCTGGCAACTCAAAGTGAGCCACTATCTTGCATTTCTAACCAAGGGATGCCATACCCAAACACAGTGCGTCCGGCAGCAGCCAGCGCATGGCCCAACTCATGACTAGTCTTAAAATCCCACCATGCGTCATCGCTAGGCATTAGTTGGGCATTAAAAACATGCCACATGATCCATGATAGCGTTTTTTCGTCCCGATGATCATAATTGGTTTTCGCACGCGCATCGTGTCCGCGGTTACGCAACAAACTAACTTGAAACTGTGCAACCGGACTTTGTTCAAACGCTAATAATTGCCATTCAATAAACCCCACTATATCATGACCCAGTCTAGGTAGGGGTTTTTGAAACCGAATAAGCCCTCGTTGCTGTTGTATAGGGCTATCTTCTAGCACATAGCCCGCCGCCGAAAGTGCCTGACCAACCACTGTGATTAAGGTCTGCTTAAAATGCTGCGTTTTTTCTGTGTTATAAAACATATTCAGTCGTCTTTCTAGTGGGTTTAATAGTTGCACGATAAAGCCTTACGGTGCTACACTCAATAGTGCATTCATGGACTGTTCACTCAAAAGGACGGAGCCCTTATCTAATGAAGCGCATTTTAGTAGTTGATGACGAAATGGGGGCGCGTACCCTAATTGGTATCATGCTAGAGCGCGGTGGTTTTGAAGTGCTAAAAGCACAAAATGGCCGCGAAGCTCTAGATATGCTAGGTGATACGAGTACGCCCGACATGTTTATTTTAGATGTAATGATGCCAGAGATTGACGGTATTCAGCTATGCCGAATGCTGCGCGAACGTGATGATACGAAGCTCATCCCGATATTGATTTTATCGGCACGCGGCGATGCCAAAAGTGTCATTCAAGGGATGGAAGCCGGCGCAACCGACTATATTTTGAAGCCAATCTTCCATCATAACTTGGTAGACAAAGTGCGAAGCCTGTTAAATATGGGGGCCACCGCCGAGTAGGAAGCGCCACCAATGCCTAAAATTGATGTTCGCGTCGTTGATAGTGCTGGCAACCAAGCAACCTTGCCCTTACCAAACGACAAACCCTTGACAGAGCTTGTTCAGGCGGTTGTCACTTTGCTTGATCTCAACCCAGCATTATCATATAGCATTTTTGCGCCACGTTTTCAGCGTGTTTTGATACAATCAAGCACACTATATGCCAACGGCATTCAAGACAATGACGTGATTCGGCTGGTGACACCACCCGAAACCATGCAACTTGAGCTTGAACTGTTGGACGAGCCAAACCCCGGCGCACGCCTGCCTATTCCCCAGCAAGCTATGGTCAAAATTGGGCGCGGCTCAATCAATGATGTTGTTATTGCCCACCCATCAGTTAGCCGCGAACATGGCGAACTAATTTGGCAAGACAGCCTACATATTTATCGTGATCTCAACTCGGCCAACGGCAGCATGATTAATAACCAAGTTGTCAGCGAGCCAACCCCCATCAGTCTCGGTTCCATTTTGACATTGGGTGATAGTGTGCGCCTGATTTATCAAGAGACTTCGCCCCACTATGATGTGAGTATGGATGATATGGCCGCACATCAGGTAGACAGCCGCACCGTTACGCGCCTAAATCCATTGCCGAGCGGCTTGGTATTGGTTAGCTATCACTCGAGCGATTTGGGGCTGGCCAAGCGCGTGGTGCAAGCCTTGCGCGATGCAAACTATCACATCTTTTGGGCCGAAGAAGTTCCACCCGGCAGCAACTTTCAAGAAGCCATGAAAAATTCGTTGCGTCTGTCAGATGCATTGGTCGCCATTTTAACCCCAGCGGCCCTAGAGACCAGCAATTTAATAGACCAATGGCACGAGTTTTTCTTGACGCGCCGGCCAATGGTCTCGTTGGTCTATCAACATTTTGACGATTTGCCACATATTTTCTTGGATCATCCGATGGTGGAATTTAAGGGTGATGTCAACCGCCTCGCCCTCGAAACGGTTGACACCTTAAAACGCATTATGCGCTAGCAATTTTATCGTTTACAAGGCTTTGCGCGGTTTCTAGCAATGCGTTAACCAACCCTTCAGAGGTTGCTTCGGCATACAAACGCAAGACTGGCTCGGTTCCACTAGGACGAATCAATAGCCAACTCTCATCTTCTAGTACATATTTAATACCATCGTATGTTTGCACGTCTTTTACTGATTCACCACCAATAGTGGCTGGGGCGTTTTCACTTAAAAATTGCACCATAGCGGTTTTGTCTATCGGATATTGAAGGTGTTGATCAATACGACGATAGTGAGTGGGGCCAAATTGTCGTTGTAAGTCGTCTACAATTTCGTGCAAGGGGATCGAGCGTCCGGCGGCGGCCATCACCTCTAATAACAACAGCCCAATCAGCACCCCATCGCCCTCAGGTATATGACCCTTAATGCTGATGCCGCCCGATTCTTCGCCGCCAATCAAAACATCCCCTTTTAGCATATAATCGGAAATATGATTAAAACCTACTGGGGTTTCGTGTACTTTTAGGCCATATTTGGCTGCAATACGATTGACCATAGCCGTGGTGCTTACCGTTTTCACAACATCGCCCGTTAGGTGGCGTTTCTCGACCAAATGGCGCAAACACAAGGCAATAATTTGATGAGGGCTAATAAAACGTCCGTTTTGATCCATTGCGCCGATGCGATCCGCATCGCCATCGGTGGCAATGCCCACATCGGCATGATCGTGGCGGATAGCAGCCGACAACAGATCAAGGTTGCGCTCTATCGGTTCGGGGTGAATATGCTCAAATCCGGGATTCATATAGCCGCGAATTTCGCGCACACGACAACCAGTACGGCTTAAGACATCGCGGAAGGCCCCACGCCCCGATCCAAACATCGGATCGGCAATAACACGCAACTCACTGTCAGAAATGGTGTCCATATCTAGCAAACTGGTGATATGCTCATAATAAGCCCATGAGGGATCGAAGCGATGGATAATACCGTCGTCAATGCCGCGTTGCAACTCCATTAAATAGGGCGTACGGCGCTTAGCTTCGTTTTCAAGCAGATACTCCTCGACACGTCGGGCAGCTTCGGGCGGGGCCGAGCCACCATAAGCAGCCTTTAGCTTAAACCCGTTATAGCGTGGCGGGTTATGGCTAGCGGTGATCATAATCCCGGCATGGGCGCGTTTAGACACCACGTTATAAGACAACGCTGGTGTGGGTGTATCAGAACGGGTTAGCCAAGACTCGATACCGTTGGCTGCCATCACCCGTGCCACTTCTGCTGCAAACCTATCCGACAAAAAGCGAGTGTCGAAA
>CAZLPC010000143.1:0-7639 GCA_964561305.1 uncultured Anaerolineae bacterium | reverse complement strand
TTGGTGTCGTTTTGGCAGTAGTTGGAATACGTGGGTTAATGGGGGTTTTTAACCACTTCCAAGCCGAAGCAGTTGATTAGAGCCAACCCTCTTCTTAACCCAATACCCTCATAATTTGGTGGTTTTATGCCGAGTATCACACTTTTATTTTAGCCATTTCCAAATTTCGGCTATCATAAAAGTATATCGGTATAAAATCATTTTTGATGAGGGTGCAGTGTCTAGCCAAAAACAAGCAATCTTAAATGGGCGCTATCGTGTAGAGCGCAAGCTAGGTAAAGGGGCAATGGGGAATGTCTTCTTGGCAATGGATTTACAAGAAGACGAGCCTGTAGCTATTAAAACCATTAGCCAAGACCTGTACCAAAACGATGAGGTGCGTGAGCGCTTTAACCGTGAAGTATCGGCACTCCGTAAGCTCAATCATCCCAACATTATTGGCTATGTAGATACTTTTACGGCTTCGGGGCGAGCTTGCTTGGTGATGGAATTTGTGGGTGGGGGCACACTGACCGATGTTATCCGTGATCGACAACAGTTGGATCATGGTTTTTTTAAAAGCATTGCTGCCAAAATGATTGATGCCCTAGACACAGCCCACAAAGCGGGGGTTATTCACCGCGATCTGAAGCCTGCCAATGTCTTTATGACGGCAATTTTAGAGCCGAAATTGGGCGACTTTGGCCTTGCCAAAATGAATGATCTCAGCAGCCTAACTATGACAGGCACAACTATGGGAACCTTAGCCTATATGGCTCCGGAAGCGTTCGATACTATCGGCAAAACCGATCATCGAGTGGATATTTGGGCGCTGGGTGTCATTTTCTATGAAATGCTGACCGGAACATTGCCCTTTCCCACTGACGGCCAACCCCGCCTAATTGGTGCTATCTTGCGCGACGCACCAGAACCCATAGATAGCTATCGGCGCGATGTTCCGGTGGCGTGGCAACTGATGATCGAAACTTGTTTGCAAAAAGACCCCAGCGACCGTTATCAATCTGCCCATGACATGCTGGATGATCTCAACGAAATTCCTCGTTCGCGCCAAAAATTCCGAGAACACAACCCTATTAATAATAAATTTGGGTTGCGCTTTTTAGAAGAAGATTTAGATGTGGTGTTATCGGATGAAGCCAAAGCCAAAGCCAAACAAGGGCAACTTATTATTGATGTTGGTTCTGCGCTTCATCATGCTGCTGCCAACGACTATGCCCGCGCTAGTCAACGCGACCAAACTTCGACAACCTTATTACTCTTCAATGGCCTATTTATTTGGTTGGGCATTGTCGCGGCCCTGTTGGGTGCAGGTGGCGTAATTTATAGCTATATTCAGCCCGATACAGACTTTGCCGCTAGCATAGACACCGCCCGCACCCTAGCCCTTGTCGGATCAATTTTCTTTATGGGGGGCTTAATTATTGATGCGGCTGCTATCCGTACAGAGCGTGCGATTGAATTATTGGTGATGATGTTTGGGGTTTCTATGATATGGTTTATGTTCTTTTCTAATATTGTTTTGAAGGGCTATGTAGCGGCGGTCTTGGGCACAACATTTTATATTATCGCGCTAACGCTTTATTTTCAGACCCACCGTACTTAATCTGTCGCTTATTTAGCTTTTATCATGGTGTAGCATTGTTATAATCTATTTTTGTATCATCATCGTCTTAAACAAAATCAAGAGGATAAAAAACACTATGCCAGTACGCAAAGCAACAGCGGTTTGGGAAGGCACCCTCAAAGAAGGTAACGGCAAGGTTGGGTTGGGGATCGGCGAGCATCCGTTCTCGTTTACCTCGCGTTTTGAAGACGGCTATGGCACAAACCCTGAGGAACTGCTGGGGGCGGCCCATGCGGGGTGCTACAGCATGGCCTTGGGGGCCGCCCTAGAACGCGCTGGTTTCCCTGTTACCAAGATCGAAACCGAAGCCCATGTTCACATGGATCGCACCGATGATGGTTTGCGGATCACCAAAATCGAATTGGTCACAAAGGGACAAGTTGACAATATTGACGAAGCAGCTTTCCTAGAACAAGCCAATGGGGCTAAAGAAAACTGTATTATCTCAGTAGCATTAAAATCAGTTCCAGAAATAACCCTGCAAGCCGAATTGGTACAAGGCTAATTCTATCTAGTTATGCTTGCCCTAGCCCAATTGGGGTTGGGGCAAGCGCGGAATACTAAACCGAAAGGTCGTCCCATGTTCTGGACGACTATCTACTTCAATGTTGCCACGATGAATCTCAATAAAGCGCCATGCAATCGCCAAGCCCAAGCCTGTGCTGCGGTGTCCATCGGCTTGTTGTACCCGCGAACTTTCGCCCCGATAAAAACTATCGAAAATACGAGGTATATGGGTTGGATCAATGGCATCACCTGTATTATGCACTTCAACCTGCACCAACTGCCCTTGCCGAAACGCTCGTAAGGTAACTTCGCCATAAGCTGGCGTATAGCGAATGGCGTTATCTAATAAGTTATACAATACGCGCTGAATTTTATCAGGAGCCATATACACCGGATCAACATCTTCGCTTACGGCACAACTCAGTTTAATATAGTGACGGGCAGCCTTAGCACTCATGCTGCTGATACTATCCGAAATAAGATCGCGCAGCGAGGATGACTCGAACTTAGCTTCTATATGCCCCGCATCAATTTGAGCCAATTGAAATAAATCATCAATTAAATGACTGAGGTTGTTAATTTCTGTCAGCGAATTATTGATATAGCGCGTAACGGTATCCTCATCGGCCACAACGCCATCTTGCACAGCCTCTAACATTGCCCGAATCGAAGTAAGCGGGGTACGAAGATCGTGCGATACACCAGCGATCAGATCGCGCCGAGTTTGCTCAATGGCCCGTTTTTTAGCATCCAATTGTTGCAGGCTTTCGGCCATCCAATTAAAGCGCCGCGCAAATGCCGCCAGTTCATCATTCCCCATTACCGCCAGCCGCGTATCAAAACGACCATTGGCTAAGCCCTCGGTTGCCTGAGACAAACGTTGAATACGCTTGGTGATAGCACTGGCCACAAAAACCCCTGTCATTATGCTGGTAATGCCCGCAAACACCAATAGCGCCGCCGTCACCACCAAGTCTTCTTGGCTAATGAACATTAGTTGCACCGTCACCCATACATTGATTGAGATTAACCCCACTGCCAAGCCAATGATCACCACTAATGCCCAATGCAAACTTGGCAACCACCGAATCCACTCATACCGATAGGATGCATAGGATAAGGCCATGGTAAATAGGCCCGATGCTGTCAATGCTAAAATAAAATCTTGCATTTTGGCGGCAGGCAGATCTAAGTAGTTATGCACAATTAAAACTGCCGCAAACAAAGCAAAGCTGGTGGTGGCCAGCAAAATTAATAAGGGATAACGAATCATTTAATTCACCTCAAATTTATAGCCAACTCCCCATACCGTATGAATGTAAGTTGGGTTGGCGGCATCGGGTTCTAGTTTGTCGCGCAGGCGATGCATGTGAACGGTAACAGTGCTTTCGTCGCCATAAAATTCATAGCCCCACACCTGATCAAGCAATTGGGTACGAGTGAAGACTTGGCGCGGCGAACGGGCCATAAATAACAATAGTTCAAATTCTTTCGCCGTCAGCGAAACGGGATCATCGGCCCGATAAACAGCTCGATTTTTTGGCTCGATCCGTAAATCATTAAAAATAAGCGGCGTGTCAAGGTCTGGCTCGGCTTCGGTGGTGCTACGCCGCAAAACTGCCCGCACGCGCATCACCAATTCTCGGGGACTGAAAGGCTTGGTCACATAATCATCTACACCCACCTCAAAACCCGTAATGCGATCAACTTCTTCGGTGCGGGCTGTCAGCATAATAACAGGCACACGATGATTAGGGTGGGTAGTCTTTTGGCGAATGTGCCGCATAATCGCCAAGCCATCGGCTCCGGGTAACATCACATCTAGCACCAACAGATCAAGCGGTTGCTGCAACAGCTCTATTGCTTGCAGGCCATCGGCAGCTTCTAGCACCGCAAAGCCTTCGCGCTCTAGATATTTTCGCACAACCTCGCGGACAGTGCGTTCATCTTCGGCAATGAGTATTTGTTTTGTCATCATACCTCAAGCGTAGGCGATATTTCTAACAAACATATTACACAAAAAAGCCCCTCTGTGGCGAGGGGCTGGGATAGGAAGGATTTGTTTTAGTTGTTGATCAATTTAGGCATCCGAATCGGGATGCGGCGGCGCTTGTTGGCCTCGTTCTTGGGCAGCGTCAGTGTTAAAACGCCGTTTTCAAAGTGGGTTTCTACATTATCCGCATCAACACCCATCGGCAGGGTTAATTGGCGACTAAACTTGCCATAGGCACGCTCTTGTACGAGGGTTTGGGTGCTTTCGTCGCGTGTCTCTTGGCTTAGTTCAGCACTAATGGACAAAATGTTATCGGTGACAGTTACGTCAATCGCATCGGGATCAATACCCGGCAAATTCACTATCACTTGATATACACCATCGGTCTCATGTAGATCAAGAGCTAGCACATTGCTGCTATTGATCATGTTCCATAGCCCACTGCTTGGCCATGATGCATCAAACAACCGATCAATGGCATTTTGCATGGACATAATGTCTCGTGAGGGGCTCCAACGAATTAGGTTAGACATGATAAACCTCCTGTTACTTTGAAGCTGGTGCTTTCGGTTTTTCGATTCAACCCCTATGATAGGCCCCAAATGTAAAAAAAATCTCAGCATCCCATAAAAAATATGTATGCGGCTACAATAGATAAAGTAACTGAAAGTATTGGATGCACCTCTTTTACAATGGTGTCGGAGTCAATTGGGTAAGGAATTTTCAACATGCGTTTTAAGAATGTAGCGATTGCCGGACTTGGCTATGTAGATGCCCCCATCCGCGTCACATCTGCCGATATTGAAGAACAAATTGCCCCTGCCATGAAGCGTTTTCGTGTGCCAAATGGTCTACTAGAGTCATTGACAGGTATCGTGGCGCGTCGCTTTTGGGAAGCGGGTGTACAACCCAGTGAGGTTGCCACTAGCGCGGCGTGCCTTGCCCTAGAAAACGCGGGTGTAGATCGGCAACAAATCGGCGTATTAATCAACACCTCAGTGTGCCGTGACTATATCGAGCCATCCACAGCCAGCCTTGTCCATGGTAATTTAGAACTGGGCGAGCATTGCATGAACTTCGATTTAGGGAATGCATGTTTGGGCTTTGTCAATGGAATGCACATGATCGCCAATATGATCGAGATGGGCCAAGTGGATTATGGACTCGTCGTCAATGGCGAGGGCAGCCGCTTTGCCATTGAGCAAACCATTAAGCGCATTAATGATCCAGACTGTGACATCAAGACCTATCGCGCTAATTTTGCCACCCTTACGCTGGGGTCGGGCGCAGCAGCAATGGTGTTGGCCCGCCGCGATTTGCTAGCAGATGGCGGCCATGCCGTGATGGGCTGTGTCTCGTTGGCAGCAACACAATATAATCGGCTGTGTACAGGCCAAGTGGACGGAATGCAGACCGATAGTCGAAAACTGCTAGATGCAGGTATTGACCTTTCGGTCAAAATGCGGGCTTTACTGGAACAAGACCTTGGTGTTACCCCGCATGAGTTAGACGAATTGATTTTACACCAAGTGAGCGAGGTACACACCAACACCCTCATTGAAGCAACGGGCCTAGAAAACGACAAAATTCTACGAATTTACGCCGAGTATGGCAACATTGGCCCGGCCGGTATTCCGGTGGTGTTGGCAAAGTCCCTAGAAGCTGGGCGCATTGAAAAAGGTGACCGCGTGGGCTTGTTTGGCATTGGTAGCGGCATCAACAGCACCGTGATGGAAGTCGTGTGGTAGCCAAGGTGGATGTATCTAAAGACCTCTATCCTTTCGAGAGCCATTTTTTCCAGCGTGGCCACCTGCGCCAACATTATTTAGATGAAGGCGCAGGATCGCCCGTGGTGATGGTACATGGCAACCCTACATGGTCATTTTATTATCGTGAATTGGTGAAAGCACTACGTGGTCAGTATCGCGTCATTGTGCCCGATCACATTGGGTGTGGCTACAGCGACAAACCCAGCGATGCCGACTATCACTATACCTTGCGCCAACGGGTAGACGATTTTACGGCTCTACTAGACCATTTAGAGCTTCGGCAAGACATCACCCTTATTGCTCACGATTGGGGCGGCATGATCGCCATGGCTTATGCCACCCAATACCCCGAACGCATTAAGCAAATGGTGTTGTTTAATACAGCGGCTTTTCCCCTGCCGCGTAGCAAACGGTTGCCGTTGACGCTGTGGCTAGTACGCAATACGGCGGCGGGGGCGCTGGCTGTGCGCGGCCTTAATGCTTTTGCACGCGGCGCAGCATGGATTGGTTGCACCCGCCAACGAATGCCGCGCCACTTGCGACAGGCCTACTGTGCGCCCTATGACTCGTGGCGCAACCGCATTGCGACGCTGCGTTTTGTGCAAGACATCCCGCTAAAGCCCACCGATCCTGCTTATCCAATTGTGGCCGAGACGGGCAACCGCTTGCATGTATTGTGTGATAAGCCGATCATGATTGTGTGGGGCATGAAGGATTTTGTGTTTGATCATCATTTTTTGCGGCGCTGGCGCAAAGAATTTCCCCATGCCGTTGTGCATGAACTGGCCGATTGTGGTCACTATGTGCTAGAAGATGCGTCAGCAGAGATCATCCCACTGGTAAGGCGATTTTTGCGATGATTGCCGATAGTGTTGTCAATATCGCCTCAGTCATTGAAGAGATGGCCCACCAACAACCCAATACTGTCGCGCTCTATTATCCCCAACGACGCGGATATGCCGCCTATAGCTATGCCAACTTGCTAGCCGAAAGTGATCGCCTAGCGAGTGGCTTGGGTGCGGTGGGAATTGAGCGCGGCACACGCACAGTCTTGATGGTGAAACCAAGTGTGGCGTTTTTTGCGCTGGCTTTTGCGTTGGTGCGGGCGGGCATTGTGCCCATTGTGGTTGATCCGGGCATGGGGCTTAAAAACCTAAAAACCTGCCTTGCCGAAGCCCAGCCCGAAGCCTTCATTGGCATTCCGACCGCCCATGCAGCCCGCATTGCATTAGGTTGGGGCAAAGCCACCATCCAAACCCATATCACGGTTGGGCGCAAGCTGTTTTGGGATGGGTATACCCTTGATGACTTGCGCCAGCGCGGCCAAAACCAACCTTTTCACACCGTACCTACTCAAGCCGATGAGATGGCCGCGATTATTTTCACCAGTGGCAGTACCGGCGTGCCGAAGGGCGTGGTCTATACACACGGAAATTTTATGGCCCAAGTTGAGATGTTGCGCGAGGCCTACGACATTCGGCCCGGCGAGATCGATCTGCCGACCTTTCCGGTGTTTGCGCTGTTCGATCCGGCCTTGGGCATGACAACCATCATCCCCAAAATGGACTTCACCCGCCCTGCCAAGGTTGATCCCCGCGAGATCATCAAGCCCATTCAAGCCTTTGGCATTACCAATATGTTTGGGTCGCCGGCCTTGCTCAATCGGGTTGGGCGCTATGGCGTGGAACATGGCGTAAAATTGCCCACGCTCAAACGGGTCATTTCGGCAGGTGCGCCCGTGTCGGG
>CAZLPC010000142.1:0-7681 GCA_964561305.1 uncultured Anaerolineae bacterium | reverse complement strand
AAGTTCATGCACCGATACTTCATAATCATCACGCAAACTATAATGGCTTTCATTAATGAGGTGGCCAGCATGGAATAGATCGTTGTCGGCGAGTGTATCGCGCATTTGTAGGGTACGGCGGTTCTCGCTAACGACATGGCGTGCCCGCCGCAATAACAGATCGCCTAATTGTTCGGCGTGTGCATTCACTTGCTCAAGTGTGGTGTCGCGCAGTGCTTTGACACCGATAATTTTGGCGGCTGCTTCGCACTGTTGGCGGCGTTCGGCATAAGCCGAGTTAACAAGTTGACGTTGTTTCATCGAATTAATGACGACTATTTTAGCATCATCAGAAATAGGGACAGGCTGCATTTCTAGGGTGCGACAATCCAATAAAATAGCATAAGGTGCTGCGGGTGCAGCCGATGCCATCTGATCCATCACGCCAACGGGTACACCCACGAATTTATGCTCTATATCAACTGCTAGTAAGGCTTTTTGGGCCTGACTATGCGACGTGTCGCCCAATAAGGCCAGCACCGCTTCAATAGCGGCCACACCAATTGCTGCTGACGACGACATGCCACCACCAATCGGAATATCGCTACCGATGAGTATATCTGCTCCCGCTGGGTGCTGGCCTTGTGCTTGCATTAGCCACCATGCGCCCCGAATATAGGTTGTCCAATGCGGCCATCCTTTATCACGTAGTTGCTCGGTCGAAAATACTACCATTTCATCGCCATAATCCAGCGTAAATACACGAATGTGATCATCATTACGCGGCGCTAACGCCATCCACACCGCATGATTAACCGCCAACGGCATTACAAAACCATCGTTATAATCGGTGTGCTCACCAATCAAATTTGCCCGGCCCGGCGCACGCACCAAAAACGCCGCGTCTCGCCCATATACCTGCAAAAAGCGTGCCAATACAGTCTCACGAATGGTCACAAAATACTCCTTATTCAGTTTTAGGCAAAACGGGTCGTGGGCAAATCACGCAGGCGCTCGGCAGCTGTTTCGGGTGTAATATCGCGTTGGGGCGTGCCCAGCATTTCATAGCCCACCATAAACTTCTTTACAGTGGCACTGCGTAGCAACGGTGGATAAAAATGCGCGTGCAAGTGCCAATGCGGTTGTGGGCCAAGGTTGACAGGTGCTTGATGAAAGCCCATGCTATAGGGGAAAATGGTACGAAAAAGATTGTCATAGCGGATTGCAATCGCAGACAGTGCCGCAGCCAGACCATCGCGCTCGTCACTTGTTAAATCGTGCAAATATGCTACGGCTCGTTTGGCAACCAATATCACTTCAAACGGCCATATTGCCCAAAACGGCACAACAATTAACCAATGTTCGTTTTCATAGACCACACGCACCTGCTGGCGCAGTTCTTCAGCGATAATTGCCGACAATAGCGTACGTCCGTGTTGCTCAAAATAAGGGCGTTGGGTGTCATCTTCTTTGCTTACCTCACGCGGCAGGCGCTCGGTAGCCCAAATTTGTCCATGTGGGTGTGGATTAGATGCCCCCATTGCTTGGCCTTTGTTCTCAAAAATCTGAACATAAGTTAGCCACTCGTGCTGAGCGAGATCAAGGGTTTGCTGTCCCCACACATCTACCACATCTCGAATACGCTCGATGGGCATGTGCGCTAACGTCCAGTCATGGCGCGGCGAAAAACAAATGACACGGCAGATACCGCGTTCTGGTTGAATTTGAAATAAAGGATGACTGTTGTCAACGTGGGTGTCTTCTTGTGTTGTTAATAAAGACGGAAAATCGTTGTCGAACACAAAAACACCATCATATTTTGGGTTTTGAATACCCCCCACTCGCGCATTGCCCGGACACAAATAGCAAGTGGGGTCATAGGTGGGTCGGTATTCGTCGGGCACATCCTCAACTTGGCCTTGCCACGGACGTTTGGCGCGATGGGGGCTAACCAAAATCCACTCATTAGTAAGTGGATTTAGGCGACGATGTGGCGACTCGACAATTGTCATTATGATATGGCCAATATCAACAGCAGCAACTATTTATCGTCGCTGCTGCTGCTATTTAGCTGCTCGCGCATGGCTGCTTCATTAGGAACCAACGTTAGACGCTCGGTTAACCCAACCATGCTAAACAACTTGCGATAGTGAGACGATAACCCGTAGGCATACACCTTACGTCCAGCGCGGGTTGCATCTTCTACCAAGCTAATCACCAAGCCAATCCCAGCACTGTTCAAATAATCGCTGTTCTCAAAATTCATCGCCAAAATATCTACTTTATTCACAGCCAAGTGATTGTAGGCAGCATACGCCGACTCACGAGTTTGTGCTACTACATCCCGTGGGAAGTCGAGAAAACCAAGTTTTGTCTCTTGACGATGAGTGACTTCCTTAGAAGCCATTAGCGCCTCCATATTTTTAGAATAGTGAACACAGATTCTTCAACAACTATAACATCAACTGGCATAAAATGCCTATTGCTCACTTTGATCGACCCACTCGGCAGCATCGGTCTCAGATTCAACATCTTCGCCACCATTGAGGAATATTGTCATCCGAATTTCGTTGCCTTCGGGCGAGCGCGACACCTCAAACTCATCCATCAGGCTTTGCATGAAGAACAGCCCCCAACCCCGAGTCGAGTTGTCGCGACCCGGAGTGGGCAATGGATTGGGGACAATTTGCCGCCCACGGTCTTGCACCCGAATTTCAAGATGCTCTTCAGACGCACTAAACATCACAGTTACAGAGGTCGCCTTGTCTTCTAAATTACCATGTTCGATGGCATTCATAACTGCTTCGGCAACCGCAGTTTTCACGTCTTCAATTTTCTCTTCTGGAAAGCCCATCTGCTTGGCAAGGGCTTCGGCAGCACTGCGGGCAACTTTCTCGAACCCTAAAATGCTTGGGATGAAGATTTCAACATTCTCTCGTGGCATCACATAGTCCTCATTAATGAGTGGTTGGCTAGTTGATAACTGTTGGGCAACTGCTGTAAGGGTGTGGCTTTCGGCAGTGATGGTCAAAGTCGGCACATCCTCAACAGCTTGTGCCACAGGTGCTGCCCCGTTGGTGGTTGGCAGCACCCCCACGGCAACTTCACTTGTCCGCATAACCATAATGGTTACGTCGTCTTGGGCAATTTGGCCCGCCAAATGGCGCTTAACGGCAGTTAAAATGCGATCACGAACGGTATACACATCTAGGTCTGTGGGCATTGTTTCTAGCAAGGCCTCTAGGCGCTCGAAGCCAAAAAACTCGCCACGCGGGTCTTGGGCTTCAATAATACCATCGCTAAATAACACCATCATCGAACCCGGTGGCATCTTGACCACCCGTTGCGAATAATTGGTGCGCTGAGAAGCCCCCAACGGATAGCCTCCAACGTCCACAAAGTCCCATGGTTGGTTGGGGGTGCGCCAATAGGGCTGAACCATACCTGCATTGGCAACCGACATTTCATAATTTTCAGGATCAAAAATGGCTGCAATCAAGGCACTGTTCATCTGTACTTGCAATAAACGCTCTAATAGGCGCTCGTTAAGACGATTAAGCAATGCGCCGGGTTCACGGTTTCTGATAACTTCATCACGCAAGGCCGTTGTAACCACAGCCATAATCAAAGCGGCGGGCATTCCCTTGCCGCTCACATCTCCCACGAAAATACCTACTTTACCATCGGGTAGTGGCACAAGCTGAAAATAGTCGCCGCTGACTTCTTGGGCGGCTTCTGACTCGAAGGCAACTTGTAGTTCAGGGAAGTCGAAGGCATCTGAGGTGGGAAGCAAGCTCGATTGAATGCCGCGTGCTAGGGTCAATTCGCGCTCTAGGCGCGTCACATCGCGGTCGTGCAAGCGTGCATTCTGTAGGGCAACACTGGCTTGGTCAGAAAAAGCCTCGGCCATTTCAATATCTTCTGAAGTAAAAGCCCGCATACTATTGCTGTTGACATTTAATACCCCTACAAACTCATCGCGCAGCCGCAAGGGTAGGCCAATCCAAGACCGAATAGCGCTGCCTTCCATAGTTGTCCAGCGTTCGTCAGCACTTGTATCGGCAATAATAACAGGTTTGCCAGAGGTAATGACCTCTCGTGCTGCCGATGTCTCTTCAATTGAGAAAACACCAGACTCATGCTGTGCAGCATCTTCACCACGATGCGCGGCTACTTCTAGCTCACCACGATTATTCAAAAGCAAAATTGAGGCACTATAATAGGGGATAATCTTCCGTAACTCGCTCAAAATTTCGCCCATTACCTCATCAAAATTAAGCGTTGAGTTCAGCGCCCGCGATACTTCTAATAGGGTACGGGTGGCCCGCTGGATCGAAGATTGCTCTTGCCGTTGACCAATCTCTCGAACCAGTTGCCGAAAGCCTACAAATGCTAATATCAGCAGTAACAATACGGAGGCCACCGCCACTAAAAAGATCACCTGTAAGTCAGAAGCAATCAGATTGCTGGCTTCTCGGCTGTCACGGCTAACCAGTACAATAAACTTACGGCTCAATAAAACTGAAGGAGTAAATGTGCCGTTATACTCGGTGTCACCAAGCTCATAGTTTCTAGCGGTTGTATCGGTGATACCGATTATTTCGCGCCGTTCAAAAACATCGGCAGGAGTACCCGACAATAACACTACTCCAGAGCGGAAAACAAGGCTCCCCTCATAATCGAAAATCCAGATTTGACCTGTATCAGTATCGTCTAAGTCAGCGATAACATCTGACAAAACATCTGCCATTGCTGCTTCAATATTGATTTCGTGGGCCAAAAACTCAACAGTACTACTTCTTGTAATAATGGGGGTAATCAAAACATAAGTAAGTGTTGAGGGGTTATCGGCACTTGTAGCACGATAGAGCAAGCGCGTATTAACAACATTGCCCGATGTTGTGCCGTCTTCGCTGATGCTAGTCAATGTACCTAGCGCATCTGGCGGCAGATTAAAAGAAAGGCTATCACTGGTAACACCGTCGGGCCGCCACATACGACGTACTGCAACGCCAGAAGGTGCGTCGCTGCTGATACGAAATTGCGTCAAACTGCGTGTAATGCCAGTACGCCCATTATTGGTAATGCTGTTGCCCATTGCTGTTTGGGCATCAACATCGTCGCTGCGAGCAATTGATTGAATTGCCCCATTTTGCGACAGCTGAAACGACTCGATACTCAGTTGTGTAAAGTAGGCCTCGGTTTGACGAGCAGATGAATTTGTGATCTGGTTCTGTTGGGTCTGAAATTGATCTTGAACCGTTTCGGAGATGACATTACTGGCAAAAAATGTTACCCCTGCGATCATCAAAAGCACTACGCCAAGCCCTACAACAAATCCTACAAGGTAGGTAAGTGGTATTTGCTTGAACACCGAACCAATGCTCCCCATAAGTCACTATGCCGTGAATGCTAGAGAGTATATCACAGATTATTTCTCGTGCTATAATAGTTGAGGAAATCAGAAAAAATTAACATCAAGGAGTAAAACCCGATGGGTAGCCTTAGTGGGCCCGAGCTTTTTATTATCCTCATCATCATTATTTTGTTGTTTGGGGTTGGGCGTGTTTCACGCATTGGTGGTGAATTAGGCGGTGCAATCCGCGAGTTCCGTAAGGGCTTGCAAGGCGATTCAAATGATAGCGCCAAAGATGATACAAACCAAGCATTGCCTAAATAGCGACAGACACATTTGTCTGCGACAAAACCAAGCTAGCCATTAGCACCTGTGTAGCCATAGTAGCGAAAAGTCTTTGCTTTGCATGAGAATTTTTCAAAGTTCCTGCTTATCTCATGTTATAATTTGGCAAAGTTTGCCCGTGCCAAAAAATTTGTAAGGGAACAATGCTATGGTTGCACATCAATTTGTCCGAGCGCTTCAGCAGCAACGCGACCGCTGGGAAGCGACTACGTTAAATAAAACGCTGACGGCAATCCCAGAACGCCGGACAACTTTTATCACTGAAAGCAGTCGCCCTATCGAGCGCCTCTATACTCCGCTTGATATTGCTGATATTGACTATGCGGAAAACTTAGGCTTCCCCGGTGAATATCCGTTCACACGCGGTGTTCATGCTACAGGCCACCGTGGGCGTTTGTGGACAATGCGAATGTTTGCGGGTTTCGGCACAGCCGAAGAAACCAATGAACGCTTTAAATATTTGCTCTCGCAGGGCAATATGGGCCTCAGTGTCGCCTTCGACTTAGCAACCCTCATGGGCTACGATACCGACGCGCCTGAAGCCCTCGGTGAATTTGGCAAGTGTGGCGTAGCAGTGGCCTCATTGAAAGACATGGAAATCTTGATGGATGGCATTCCATTAGGTGATGTTTCAACTTCGATGACGATCAATAGCCCGGCGGCGGTCATTTTGGCATTTTATATTGCCGCAGCCGAAAAACAAGGCGTGCCGATGGATCAACTGCGTGGCACATTGCAAAACGACATCCTCAAAGAGTTCACCGCCCAAAAAGAATTTATTTTTCCGCCCGAACCTTCGATGCGGCTAGTGACAGATACCATCGAGTTTGCAACGAAACACTTGCCCCAATGGAATACCGTCAGCGTCAGTGGCTATCACATCCGCGAGGCCGGCAGCACTGCCGCGCAAGAACTGGCTTTTACACTGCTAGACGGTATGGAATATGTGCGCTGGGCTATCGAGCGCGGCCTAGATGTAGATGACTTTGCGCCACGTATCTCGTTTTTCTTTAATGTTCACAATGACTTCTTTGAAGAAATTGCGAAGATGCGGGCGGCCCGCCGCATTTGGGCGCGTGAAATGCGCGAAACCTTTGGCGCAAAAAACTCACGGTCGTGGCTGTGTCGTTTTCATTGCCAAACTGCTGGTGTCTCATTGACCGCCCAACAGCCCCAAATCAATATCGCCCGCGTGGCCATTCAGGCCTTGGCGGCGGTGCTAGGTGGCACGCAATCGCTACATACCAATAGTATGGACGAAGCCTTAGCGCTGCCTTCTGCCGAAGCCGTTACTATTGCGCTGCGTACTCAACAAATCATCGCCCACGAAACCGGTGTTACCAACACCATTGACCCCCTTGGTGGCTCATATTTTATTGAACACCTAACCGACCAAATGGAGCGCGAATTTTATGAATATAAGCAGCGCGTTGAAGATTTGGGCGGTGTATTGCCAGCAATAGAAGCAGGCTTCTTCCAACAAGAAATTGCCGATGCCGCCTTCCGTCATGCCCAAGAGGTAGAACGCAAAGAGCGCATTATTGTGGGTATCAACGATTATGTTGATGTACACGAAGATTTACAGATTCCGATATTGGCCATGAACCCTGAAGGCTATAATCTACAAGTTCAGCGCTTGCAAACCTTACGTCAAGAGCGCGACCCCCAACGTGCCCACAATGCACTGACAGCGTTGCGAAAGGCGTGCGAAGGTACAGAAAACGTAATGCCCTATTTGCTGGAATGTGCCCATGCCTATTGCACTTTGCAAGAAGCCATGGATGTCATGCGCGAAGTATTTGGCATTTACGAAGAGCAACATATCATTTAATGCTATCGGGGCTGTCGCTTGACAGCCCCTAAAAACCCCATGTTTAAGCGGATGGTGTCTTTAAAGCATCATCCTTTATAATATTTTTTGGAGCATACAATAATGACCTATTCAGATCGTCCATGGCTCAGTTGCTATGATGAGCATGTGCCCCACACCCTAGCTCCCTA
>CAZLPC010000141.1:5138-7697 GCA_964561305.1 uncultured Anaerolineae bacterium | reverse complement strand
CCGCTTCCCACAATCACCGCATCGGTATAGAGAACCATATCTTCGGCAACAGTAAGTGGGCGGATGGTGGTTTCTGGGGTTGTTGATGATTTAGGGGGTGGGCCGCTATAGCCGATAGCGGCCCAGTTGGGGTTGGTTTTAGTGTTGGGGTCGGTTACGCTATAAAACAACATCAGCGTTAGGCGCTTAACCGATTGAAACGCCTTGCGGCGCAAATTAAACTGGCTGGTCTCCCAAGAGCGTAACAATGCAGTGCGCTGTGCTAATGTCATTTCGCTAAAGGTTAGGGCCTGCCCGGTCAAAAATAAATTACCAAACGGCATTTCCAGTACGCTTAAAAACAAGCGCAACTCTTGGATCATGCTTGGATCGGCAACAGATTCTACGGCTTGAGCCAAGATATGGGGTATATCAAGATCACTGGCATTACGCCGATATAATCCATGAGCATCGGGTTCAACGGTTAATGAAGGGATCAGCGTATCGCAGACCAGCGTTAAGGTTGCCAAGTCTTTTTCAGTGAAATAACGCAAGGCTTGAGTCGCCTCCTGCGGGTGTTGTATGTCCATAAGTACAGTGGCCTTTCTGAAAGTAGATACCTAAAAGTGTAGCGCAATCAGCGCGTTTTTGCGCGGGCCTGTGCTAAGATGAAATACAAGATTTGTCCATTAAAATACTTGGAAAACAATTATGAAATTAGTGGGAAATGTACTAAAGCGATGGGGCTGGCTTGTGCTATTACTCTGCCTAGTAACGAGCTTAAGGCCACACCCGACCATTGCACAAAGTGAATCGCGTAATCCAACCACTGAAGAAGCGCTGGCCGTTGCTGTTGTGCCCGAACGTGATTTAAACGACTTGGCATTACGACTGGGTGGGGTTGCATTTATTCCTGAACCCCCTACTGAAGTCGTCCGCCAATTTCAAGTAGGTGAGCTGGATCGCTTTTTTGTTCATGGCGATAGCAATGTGACTGAAGTCACCGCCGAGTTGGTGTATGCCAACGATGTGGTCTATATGTGGTTCGAGACAGGGGTTTCTTATGATCTCGCCACCATACAACGCTTGGCAGATCGCTTTGCAATTGAAGTTTATCCGCGAGTGCGGGCAGTCTTTGGCACAGAATCATCGCCGGGCGTAGATGGTGATCCGCGTTTGCACATCTTACATAGCAATCAGATAGGTGTGGGTGTCGCTGGTTTTTTCTATAGCTTACATCAATATAGTACGGTTGCTGTGCCCGTTTCTAACCAGCGCGAGATGTTCTTCATGGCCCCCAATTTGTTTCAGGTTCCTAACGATTATTATCTGGGAGTATTGGCCCACGAGTTTCAGCACATGATTCAGTTTAATGTAGACAGCAACGAAGATAGCTGGATGGATGAAGGCATGGCCGAACTGGCTACTTATGAGGCTGGGTTGGGGCCAAGCGGGTTTGCTGCTAATTATCTTTCTAATCCGTCGGTGCAGCTAAACCATTGGCCCATTAGCGGTACTCCACCGATCTATGGTGGCTCATTTTTGTTTAATGTCTATCTGCGCGAGCAATACGGGATAGCATTTGTGCAGGCGCTGGTAGCTGACCCCGCTAATGGCATGGCAAGCGTACAAAATACATTGACAGCATTTGGCATTGTTGATCCATTTAGTGGTACGGCTATGCTGGCCGAAACTGTCTTCAGCGAGTGGACGCTGGCAAATTTGCTTGGCAACACGACTCTTTTTGATGGGCGCTATGGCTATGCTGATTCGGCTATTCAGGAATTTGGGACGGCCACCATCCGCAACACCTATACCCAATTGCCCCAAACGATTGATACAACTATCAGACAATGGAGCGCCAATTACTATCAATTTAGTGGCGCGGCCATCAGTGGGCAATCGCTAAATTTGAGTTTTGAAGGCAACACCGACATTGGCCTGCAACCGACCAGCGCCCACAGTGGCGACTATGCCTATTGGTCACACCGCACCAATTCGGGCGATGCTCACCTAACGGCCAACGTTGACCTGACTGCTGTCGAAAGTGCCACATTATCCTATTGGACATGGTATGACATCGAGGAAGAATGGGACTGGGTGTATGTTGTGATTAGTCCTGATGATGGCCAAACATGGGATATTTTGCAAACCCCACGCACCATCAACAATAATCCCTTTGGTACGGGCTATGGCTATGGCTATACTGGCCAATCGGGCGGGTGGGTGCAAGAGCAGCTTGATCTGAGTAATTATGCTGGCCAAAACATTTTATTGCGTTTTGAATACGTCACCGACGACGCAACGCTAGGTAGCGGATTTTTGCTAGATGATGTGTCTATTCCTGAAATTGGCTTTTTTGATGACTTTGAAGCTCCCAACCCTATATGGAATGCCGAAGGTTGGGTGTTAAGCAACAATCGGCTACCACAGCATTTCACCATTCATTTGGTACAGCGTGATAATGCAGATGGTGTGCAGGTGATGCGGCTGTTGGGCCCCCGCGATGGCACTGGAGGTAGTTGGCAACTCACATTTCCCACCAATATCAAGGATGCGGTGTTGGTGGTGTCGGCCTAT
>CAZLPC010000141.1:0-5128 GCA_964561305.1 uncultured Anaerolineae bacterium | reverse complement strand
CCCGCCACAATTTCGTTGAATTTGCAATAAAAAATGGAGAACTTATGGGGCGTTTGGTGGCGTAGTATGGCCCTATTGGGCTTTGGTGGGGTGTTATTGCTGTCGGCATCAGCACACGCCCAAACTGATCTACTGCCGCCACCACCCCTTACGTGGGATGATGCACCCCCAACATCAATTTTGCGGCACGAAGGCGATGCGTTGGTGCGCTTGGGGCGCTATACGCCACAACAGGCGGTGAGGCCTTTTACCTCTACTAACTATGATGTGGGCGATGTGACTACATTTAACATCATCACAGCTGACGATCCGCACCCATTTGAATTGTATTATCGCAGTCAGTACGCCGATTTTTGGTTTATGCCCAATAGTATAGTGGATCAGGCCGCACTAGAAGCTGCTGCACTGCGTTTTGATACGGATATTTGGCCCACGAACCGTGTTTTGTTTGGCGACACACTAACGCTAGAGGGAGAGGGCGCAGCGCGGCTGAATTTGGTACATCTCGAATCACTGTATCCGGGTTTGGCTGGCTTTTTTAATCCCGATGATCAGTGTGCCCAAGCCATTTGTCCGCGCAGTAACCAGCGTAATATATTATACATGATGCTAGACTATGGCCCCTTAAACAGCGATTTATACCTCTCGACGATTACGCACGAGTTTCAACATCTGTTGCAATTTAACCTCGATGGCAATGAGTATCGTTGGCTAGATGAAGGCTATAGTCAACTAGCCGAGCATGTGCAAGGATTTTCAACCGATCCCATCAACCTTAACAATATTGAACGCTATCTGCAAAATATGAATCTGGTTCTCAATGGGTGGTCTACTGATTATGATACCCAAAGCGCCCATTATGGGGCCGGCTATTTAATGATGGTATATCTTTATGAGCAGTTTGGCGCGGATTTTGTGCGGGCCCTCACGCATCATCCCGCCGATGGCTTGGCAGGCATTCATCAGACGTTGCAGGCTACACATTCTGCTGAAGGTGTGGATGCTGTAATCGTGAATTGGTGGGCCGCGAACTACCTCAATGACCCAGCCTTGCTAGATGGTCGCTATGGCTATCTTACGTTGACGCTTCCAGAAATTACGTCAATCCCCCTTATGGTGAGTAATGAGGGCGCAATTCGGGAAGGGGTGTTGTTGCCCTATGGCGTGGAATATCTTCATATTGAAACACCCGGCGACTATCACTTGAGTTTCAGTGCTTCTGTTGCCACCGATTTAATCCGCCACGCCCAACCTCATAGCGGCAACGCGGCATGGTGGAGCAACAACGCTACGGCTGCCGCTACCACACTTACCCGCACCATAGACTTAACAAGCCTTGAACGTGCTACACTAAAATATTGGCTGTTAGGCGAGACCGGTAATTTTAGCGGCCATTTGCACGTTTTAGCCTCTCAGGATGGGATGAGGTGGGATGTGCTGCGCGGGAACAATATGGACTTACACAATCGGTTTAGCGCTGCGCCCGGCCCCCACTACACCCATACCGATGGCGAGTGGATAGCAGATTTTGTGGATTTAACATCTTATGCAGGGGATATTGTGCAAGTGCGTTTTGAGTATGTGACAAACAATGCGCTGGCAGGGCCGGGGTTTTTGTTGGACGATTTGGCCATCCCTGAACTGGGATGGTCAGATGACGTGGAAAGCGGCGCAAACGGTTGGATAGTAGAAGGTTTTATCCGCACCAACGGACAAGTGGCGCAAAATTGGGCGCTGGCCCTCATTAACCCAACTGCCCCTACCGCTGTGCAAAGCATCGTAGTGGCAGAAGGTCATGCCCAAACTACAATTAATGTCCCTGAAGGAGGTGCAACACTCCTTGTTGGCTCACTTGCGCCTATTACCCATATACCCAGCCCTTACCGCATTGTGTTAACACCACCTTAAGTAATGGGATCAGTGGGCGGGGTGGTCATGTTCTCTAGTTCAGTTTCTAGCTCTTGTCGACGGGCCGCCGCAGCGCGGGCGCTGGCCTCTACAATTTCTTGAAAACGTGCCCGTGCATTGTGTCGCATTTCTTTACCAGCCGCAGGTGCAAACAACATAGCCACGCCTGCCCCGGCTGCGCTGCCCGCAAAAATCCCAACTATAAACATCCATAAACGCCGCATGGTTTATCCCCTATATTATTGACTAAGTTCTTGAACCAGTTGCCGAAAGCCAGCCTTATAATCGGTACCCATCTCAAAACGGGGGCGACGGCGCAAATCGTCGGGTGGCTCTAGGTCACTGATCATGATGATGAAAATCGGCTTACGTTTGCGCTTAAAATATTCCCATGCTTCGGTAACATGGGCGGTTTTGGGCGCAAATTCTGACATGATCACCACTAGTTTTTTACATTGATCCAGTGCTGGATGCACCTCGCCCGCCCAATTTACATTGTCGGCACGTTCGCCATTATCTACCCATGTCGAAATGCCAAAGCTGTTTAAATCGTGCGATAGTTTTTCGGCAAAATCCGAATCGGTAGCTGCTGAAACAATATAGGTGGCCGCCTCGATCTTAATTTTGGCAGCCCGCGAGTTGCGCTTTAGCCCACGATTATCTACGACATTAATCGCTTCGGGTTGGGCAAAGGCATCGTGGGCGGGGGTATAGCCCATAATATAGACTGTGCCGCCACAGTTGGCACAGTCGCCGCGTGTGCCCGGTCGCCCTTGGCTTGTCCAAACAGGGGCTGGGTTTAACATTTCGTGCTTGCCCCGACAGTTAAAGCAATAGGCCTCGACAATTTCATCATCTATCGCAGAATCATCGTGTTCGCTAAAAAATTCATCATGCTCGGTCATAAATCACCTGCCGAAAATTGATCGTGCAAGAAGTTATTATACAAGCAAGATTAGCATAGAAACCGCCTTGCTATCAATCTGAAACGTATTTTAGGGCATGATATACTATAAAAAATGAGCTAATGAGGTGAGATAATGTCCGTCGAAGTAAGACAAATTGTCAGTCGTGAGGAATTCGAGGCATTTATACAGCTTCCTCAAAATAGTGAAAAGCGCTTTGAGTGGGTGATGGGAGAGGTTGTCGAAGTGCCAAATAACGTGTATGTTTCGGTTATTGCCGCTACGATCAGTTTTTATATAAATCTCTTTCTTATGCAAAACAAAATTGGACGTGTATCAGGCGAAGGTGGTGGATACTGGGTTAATGGTCAGCTTTATGCGCCAGACGTTGCCTATTTATCTTATGATCGCCAAGCTGTTTTAGATGTAGATGGGTTTAACACAGTTCCGCCCCAACTTGCTGTAGAGGTTATTTCTGATCCTAAAAACGGCGAAGAGCAAGCTACTTTGCGTCGTAAATTAGTAAACTATCTTGCTGCCGATGTGATGGTATGGATTGTTGATCCTTTTGCGCGGATAGTAGAAGTGTATGAGGGTGATAAGTATATCATGTTGACGGAAGCTGATGGTGCGATCATAGAAGGTGGTATAGTGCTGCCAGAGTTTAAGGTGGCGCTTAAAGATATTTTCGGTGAACCCATCCAATAATCATTTAATCATTTGACAAATAGCAATCTGTGGCTATACTTTTTGCCTATGAAAACATTACGCGCTGTGCAAGCTCTCTATCATCACCATCATCATCTGGAGTGAAACTAACCCCTGATATTGGTGATGCTTGTGTGCGTCTATATACCTTCTTTTTTTGAAACCCACACCGCCCATGATACCCAATGTCATGGGCGGTTTTTCATCTATTTAGGGCGCGTTAAACTGTTATCGCTTAGGTGTTGATCAAAAAATGAGGTACAACGACTATGCAGCAAGTCCGAATTGCATTACCCAGTAAAGGGCGCATGGAAGGCGAAACACTCGAATTTTTAGAGCAGTGTGGTCTTCGGGTTAAAAAGACGAATCCGCGCCAATATAGTGCCACTATTCCTGCTTTCCCCAATGTATTGGTGTTGTTTCAGCGCCCCCGCGACATCCCCGCTAGTATTGCATCGGGCGATGTAGATTTGGGGATTTGTGGCTATGACACTATTGCCGAGGTTATGTCCAACCCGGCCTATCCTGATGCGCTAGTAGTTATACATGAAGCCTTGGGTTATGGCGAGTGTTCGCTGGTGTTGGCCGTGCCCGATGCGTGGCCCGATGTGAAATCGCTTGCCGATTTGCGGACGCGGGTAGATGGTGGCGAGTTGTTGCGCGTGGCCACCAAATATACCCATGTGTTGGGGCGGTTTTTTGCCGAAAATGACTTAAAGGCGGTGAAAATTGTCTATGCCGATGGTGCGTTAGAAGCGGCCCCCAGCATTGGCTATGCCGATTTTATCGCCGACATCAGCAGCTCTGGCACAACCCTGCGTGAAAACAATCTACATTCGCTTAGTGATGGCCTTATCGTAGATTCGCAAGCCAACTTCATCGGCAACCGCCACGCCCTGCGCGACCGCCCCGATGTATTGCAAGTGACCGAGCAAATGCTAGAGTTGTTTGAAGCCTATTTGCGGGCTAAAAACCAATATATGATCTTCGCCAATATGCGCGGCGAAACCCGCGATGATATTGTGGGGCGGGTGCGCTCTCAGCCCGACTTGGGTGGCTTGCAATATCCTACGGTGGCCCAATTGGCCACGCCGGATGGGGTGGGCGTATGGTGGTCGGTGAGCCTTGTCGTCTCGCAAAGCCGTTTGTTCCCGGCTATCCAACAAATTCGGGCGGTGGGTGGCAGTGGTGTTGTTGTGACTCCGGTGGTCTATATTTTTGAAGAACGCCCCGCCCGCATCCAAAAATTAACGGCGCTATTAAAAGAGGAAATTCCCCAATCATGAGCCTTCAGTACACTATTTATTCTGTATCAGAAGCCCAACAGACCATTCTGAAGCGCCAATGGCTAGACAGCTATGATGTGCCGTCTGTAGTGCAAGATCGGTTAGCGGCGCTGTTTGGCGAGCCTGTGTCGCCCCAAGAAGCTGTCCAGCGTATTTTAAATGATATTCGAGAGCGTGGCGACGCGGCGGTGCTGGCATGGAATCAACGCATTGATCGCGCCGAGTTGACAGAAATTGCCATAGACCCCGACCGTATCCGCACAGCCCCAAGCCGCATTGATCCGGCCGTGCGTGATGCTTTGCAAATTGCTGCCGACCGCA
>CAZLPC010000140.1:0-7718 GCA_964561305.1 uncultured Anaerolineae bacterium | reverse complement strand
CTGGGGGTATATTGTCCCGCCACGCGCCGATTAATGGCAAATGCACCACCGGGCATAGACAAACACGTAAGATATGACCAGCGATATTCGCCGGCCAGATGCCCCATGCCTTCGCCCGCATCTTCATAGAAAGAGGACTCGCCGGGGCCGGCAAAAACACGTAACTTCATTTCATCAATACGTTTTTGGCCCACATATTGCATTAACTCCCACATCGGCAACACATGGCCAGCCCGCACATAAATCGGTATATGATCGAGGGGTGCTTCTACGGTGATGGTGCGCGATCCGTCAATTAACTTTTGTGTCCAATAGTCATACCAAACACCCCGCGGCAAATATAGCTCGCGAGTGGTTGCGCCTTTTTCAAGCACAGGGGCCACAAACAGCGCATCGCCGACCATAAAAGCATCATCTTGCTGATAGAGCTTTTCGTCTTTGGGGTCGTGCATAAAAGTGGGGCGGATCATCGGCAAGCCCTGAGAGGTGGCTTGTGCATAAGCCGAGTAAAGGTAGGGCAACAGTTGATAGCGCAGTGAAATATATTTGCGGGCAATACCTTCTACGGCTTCGCCAAAGCTCCATGGTTCTTGATCGGGTGTGTCTTTAAGGGTATGAGTGCGGCAGAAAGGAAAGAACGCCGCCATTTGTATCCAGCGCGCATAGAGTTCGGGTTCGGGTGTTTCAAAAAAGCCGCCAATATCAGGGCCGTTAAAGATCATGCCCGACAAGGCCGAATTGATTAACATGCTAATCGAGAGCTTCAAATGATCCCAAGAGGCGGTGTTGTCGCCTGTCCATGCGCCAGCATAGCGATGGCCGCCCGCATAGGTAGAGCGCGTAAGGACAAAGGGGCGTTTTTCAGGGCGGGCCCGCCGCAAGCCATCATAAGAAGCCCGCGTCATTTGCATTCCATATACATTATGGCCACCCCCACGCTGGTCGCGCCCGTGTCCGTCCCAATCTACGGGTAGTTCATCGGGTAAGGTGTCTACGACTTTTTCAGGATCGGGGTTAAAGGCGGCTGGCTCGTTCATATCGTTCCATACACCATCAAAGCCTGTTTCGATAAATTCGGCCACCAGCTTGCCCCACCAGCGCCGTGCTTGGGGCTTGGTAAAGTCGGGCCACACTGACTCGCCGGGCCACACTTTGGCTACATAGGGTTTGCCATCTTTGCCCTTAACAAAGACATCGGTTTCTAGCCCCTCTTTATAGACGCTGTATTCCGCGTCTACTTTAATGCCGGGGTCTAAAATGGCGATGGATTTAAAGCCTCGTTCGCGCATTTGGCGCAGCAACACAGGCATATCAGCGAAGGCGGTTTTATCATAAGTAAAAACGCGATAACCATCCATATAATCTATATCAAAGTGCAACACATCGCAGGGGATGTTGCGTTTGCGGAACTCGGTCATTAGTTCGCGGTATTTTGACGACGGATGATAGCTATAGCGCGATTGATGATAACCAAACATCCAGATAGGCGGCATAATGGGGCGGCCTGTTAGCTCAAAATAAGACTTGATAACACCATCAGTCCGACGGTCGGCCATAATATAAAAACAAATTTCGCCAGTCTCGTTGCTAAAGGTCATTTCATCGGGTTTGGTTTGGCCCATGTCTACTTCGCCGCGTGCTGGGTTATCCCATAGCACACCAACGGCATATTCGGCATGGACACCTACATAAAAAGGAATGCTGTAATAAAGGGGATCGGTTCCACGTTGATATTTATAAGCATCTACATTCCACAATTTGACCTTTTTGCCGCGCATATCTAGCCCCAAAGCCCGCTCGCCTAGACCAAAGCAATGCTCATCGGGTGGAAGCTGGCGCGTCCATGTTACTGCATCACCATTTTGGTGCAGGCCCGTACCTGTATCTTGGCTAACGCTGCGGCCATTGGGCAGCTTAAAGTGTAGTGCGCCATTGACCTGTGAGACCTCGCAGCGCAATTTATCCGAGCGCAGGTCAATCACCTCAGCCGTATCAGTAATTTGAACATTGACCGGCGCAGGCTTAAAGTCTGGGGACAACGCATACGACAATAACGGCTTGAACGTGCCAGTGGGCGACACCCGAACCTGAATAAGGCCCGGGGTTAAAAACACAATTAGGGCGGTGGCGTGTTCTGCGACCACCTGTATACCACGATCAAACTGCTCAAAACGCTTTACCAGTCCTAGCATATCGTATCCTTTTAATAGCGTTGTTTGCGCCGATTATTCTGCACCATACGACGGGCATCGTCTACTGAGCGAACCAAGACCTCGCGGGTTTTGCCGCCGGCTTGTGGGCTGCCGATGATGCTCAGTTCGTGCAAAGCATCAATCAGACGGGCAGCGCGAGGATACCCCACACCCAGCCGTCGTTGCAACAATGAGGCCGAAGCCTGCCCTTCTTGTACAACCACATTCAGGGCTTCTTCCAACACCGGATCAAGGTCGGTTAGGGCTTCTAGTCGGGTCATGGCGGTTTCCCATGGTGGTGTGCTGGGTTCATCCATTTTACCCGATTCAATCTGTTCGTCTTGCCATTCTCGCCAATAGGCCACAACAGCATCAATTTCTTCATCAGTTACCAAGCAGCCTTGCACACGTTTGGGGCCAGCCGCATCGGGGCCTAAAAATAGCAAGTCGCCGCGCCCAATCAAGGCTTCTGCACCGGTATAATCTAAAATAACCCGCGAATCTATGCCTGATGCCACTGCAAACGAGATACGCGCAGGAAAATTGGCTTTAATAAGACCGGTAATCACGTCGGTGCTGGGGCGTTGGGTGGCCACCACCATGTGCATCCCAGCGGCGCGGGCCTTTTGGGCAAGGCGCGTTAGGGTTTTTTCGGTTTCGTCGGGGTGCAACATCATTAAGTCGCCAATTTCGTCTACAAAAATGACGATATAGGGCATGTGTTCTTCTTTGCGTCGCCGCCCTAAAATGGCGTTATAGGCTTCGATGTTGCGTGCTTTTTCTTGTTCTAGAAGTGTATAACGCCGATCCATCTCGCGGGTGGCCCACCGCAACACGCCAATAATCCGCTCAGCATCGGTTTCAACAGGGCCGATCAGATGGGGCAAGCCGTTAAACTGCGTAAATTCGACAATTTTGGGGTCTAGTACAATAAGGCGTACTGTATCGGGCGAGTTGCTCATCACCAAAGATGTGAGCATTGAGCGTAATCCGATGGATTTACCCGATCCGGTTGTGCCGGCCATTAGCAAATGCGGCATACTGGCCAAATCTATGATGACTGGCTCGCCAGAGACATCGCGCCCCAGTGGAACCGATAGCGGGCGCTTGCGCTCATTATAAAATTGCTCGGTCTCTAATAAAGAGCGCAACGACACGATACTTGGCTCTTGGTTGGGTACTTCTATGCCCACATAGGAATGGCCGGGCACAGGGGCTTCAATTCGGAGGGTTTTTGTCGAGAGCGCCAAAGCCAAATCGTTAGAGAGAGAAGCTATTTTGCTGACCCGTGTACGGATAATCTGGCGATCTCCGTTTTCATCCATCACCTCTTTAATTGGCGAAACTGCATATTGGGTGATGGTTGGGCCGACACGCACGTCTACCACATCGGCATCAATATCAAATTCAAGCATGGTATCTTCGAGTAACCGCGCTCGCAGATTAACTTCTTCACTGGTGGGCAGTTTTAGCTCGCTATAATGCAATAATTCTAAATCGGGCAGATTTTTGGGCCGCCGACCCATTTTAATCTTATCCTTATAGCCTTCTACGACAAATTCGCGCCGGCCATCTACGGTACGAACTTTACTGCTCGTACGAACTTTGCGCTTTGTTATTGGTTCATCTAACGGAACACGAACTTCTGTGCCGTTGATGATGATGGTGGTATAGCCAACTTCATTGTGCTGTGTGTCGGTTGTGCCATCTAGCCGCGTCACGCGGATATGACGCTCTGGCAAGGCTGCTTCAATCACCCGACCATTAATGTTGATGGCGATAGGTGGGCGATCATCATGGTCTGGAATAATGGCTTCGTCGCCATCATCCTCTATCAAGTCATCCTCTTCTGGATAAAATTGCTCGTCAGTCATTACTTTCTCAATAGGAACTTCATCATCATTGGACAAAGACGGTGCAGACGACAGTGTGCTGTCAGATGTGCTGGTTGTTGTCGGTGTGCGATCTGAGGCCCTGACAACAACTTGATCCTTTACTGGCGGATCGGTTTTGGGCGGCACTGGGCGGTTGCGCTTTGCATAACGCCCCGATTGCAAACCCGGCTGCAAAGGCCCCCGATTTTGTTTGCCAACCGACGGACTTGGCTCTGATGATGAGCGTATGCCGGGCGCAATACCCCGTGACGGGGGTGGCAAGGGTAGGTCGTCGGCGGGCGGTGGTGGGGCTGGGCGCACCCGATTCGCTAAATAGTATAGTCCTTCGCTAAAGAGCAGAATAACCTGCCGAATCTCGCGCCGCCCAACACCCATAGCCAGTCCCACCGACACTATACATACACCCGTCAACACAGCCAACGCTGTTTGATGGCGCATGAAATCTAGCATTAAACTGCTGAGGGCCCAGCCCACATGTCCGCCACCTTTGCCTTCGCGGGCAAAGGCGCGTGGTTCTTCGCGGGCAACCAGCAAGTGCAACAAGCCTTGTGTCGCTAAAAACGCAACCTCTATGGCAACCACCCGCGACCAGCTAAAACTAAGGCCCAACCCCGCACGGGGCAACAACAACATTATCCCGATTGCCGCAAAGGTAACTGCAATCAGATAGGCCCCATTGCCAAAAGCAGTGGTTAGCGCAATGGCGAACGGCCCAGTTAGGTTGCCGCTTGAGTTAATTAAGGCTGTAAAGGTCAATATGCCCAACAACACAAATGTAAATGCACCAAATTCATCTACCCAATTGGGTAGATTGTTACGAAACTGTCGAAATGCAGCCGGGTCTTGCAATATTTGTTGGATGCGCTCGAACCAATTTTTGGGTTCGGGTGGTGTAGGTGTGCGCCGCTGTCGCGCCGCCGATGACTGAGCGCCAGATCGCGATCTGGTTGTTTGGGCTGGCGAGCGAGATGCACGCGCTTGTTTACTGCCTCCGGTGCTAGGAGGTGCATCTTTCTCTGGGGCCATCAGCGAATACCTTTAAGTCAGCATTTGACAGATTCTATTTTACCACGCTAAGGGCATAAAAGTCCCTAGCTGGATTGATCGGCTTCGGTATTTAATTGAGCAATATAGGCACGGTCATCTTCACTAAGGGTTGCCTGTTGCAACATATCGGGGCGCTGTTGCCAAGTTCGTCGCAGGCTTTCGCGCCGCCGCCACGCTTCTACGGCTTGATGATTGCCACTGGTTAGAATATCTGGAATAGCGAGACCGCGAAACTCGGCAGGACGAGTATATTGCGGATATTCTAGCAAACCTGTCGCATGAGAGTCCTCATCGGCAGCCCAGCGTGCCCCCAAAACACCCGGCACCAATCGTGCAACGGCATCCATCATCACCATAGCCGCCAACTCGCCCCCCGTCAACACATAGTCGCCGATACTAATCTCATCGGTCACAACCAATTGGCGAACACGCTCATCTACACCTTCATAGCGCCCGCAAATAATCACTACACGCTCGTGTTGCGCCAGCTCTTGAGCGATAGACTGATTAAAAACACGACCTTGTGGGGTGGTTAAGATAACTGGGGTTTGGGGAGGTAGTTGCAGCGCCTCGACCGCCAGCACAATTGGCTCAACTTTCATGATCATGCCGCCACCACCGCCCGCCGGTGTATCATCGGTAATATGATGCTTATCGTGGGCATAATCGCGGATATTATGGCGATGGATTTCAATTAAATTTGCTGCCAAAGCGCGTTTTAGAATACTCTCGGTAGTGGGGCCATCAAACATAGTCGGAAAAAGTGTCAACACATCAAAGCGCATATCTATAGCCTCTTTCAAAAGCCCATTCATTTAATATCGCAACAATTGGTTGGACTTTGCGTATGATTAAGTGTAGGAAGGCACGCCTTCTATCACTATAATAATGCTATCTTCTCGCGTGGTGAACAGTGTCAGCATTTAGAAAAAGGCGAGTGTTTTTATGGATTGGTATCAAACCGCTTATACCCATGCTTTGTGGGTAGATTTTAGCCAGCGCGGGCGCATTGTGGCGACCGACCGTGACCGCCTTGATCTGATGAATCGTATTTCTACTAACAAATTGTCAGATTTAGCTCAAGGGCAGGGCGCGGCCACGCTATTTCTAACGGCCAATGCGCGTATTTTGGATCAAGTAGTGGTGCTGAACCAAGGTGAGCAAGCCTTGATAGTGACTGAACAAGGGCGCAAAGACGCATTTTTAGACTTCTTGCAACGCAATATCTTTTGGAATGATCGCTTGCAGCTACAAGATATAAGTGCCGATACCCAACATATTGCATTGATCGGTGTGGAGGCTGAGTCAAGAGTAGCCGCATGGTGGCCCATGCCATTGCCAACCACACGCTATCATTTTAGCGAGCATAGCGACTATACAGGTTTGCTGTTGATTCGTGGCGAAGACTTGGCCCAAGCCCCTAGCTATTGGCTTATTGGCAACCCTACCGTCATGGCAACCGTAGTAGCTTGGCTAAAACAGCAAAATATCTTACAAGCTGATTTGGCCGCGTATGATGCGTTGCGGATTGAGGCGGGTTTGCCGGCCACTGCCCATGAACTGACCCAAGACTATCTTCCGCTAGAGGTGGGCTTATGGGACGCAATTAGCTTTAATAAGGGATGTTATACTGGTCAAGAGATCATTGCCCGTATGGATAGTCGGGGCAAACTGGCTAAAATGATGGTGCGGATTGTCGCGGACGGCCCGTTAACAGTGGGCGACAATATACTAAATGCTGAAGGTAAAATAGTTGGACATCTGACAAGTGTGGCCGTTTTGGCAAGTGATACAACCCCAGTTATTGGGTTGGCGATTATTAAAGCGTCAGATGCTACAATATCCCAGACTTTACAAACCAACACGGGAATAGCTTTACGGATATTGGGCTTGGCCGGTGTGTATGAGACAGATTATCAATAGCCCCGTGTTCAGGAGAGAGCAATGCGCTGTTTAGGACAATTCGTAGGATGTTTATTGCTTATGATGGTGGCTATTATTGCGCCCATCACCATCTGGACAGTGCTGTTATGGGGCGAGCTATCGAACGCCGATCGCTATACAAACTCTTTAAGCGACAAGTCCTATGAAGACTTGACCTTGTTGGTACTGCCCGGTGTTGCACAAATGGCTAGTGGAACTGCTTATGAGAAGAATGATAATGCAACTGGCGATGCCCTCAACATTTTTTCGCAAATGATTATCCAGATTGATATTGAACGCTGGCGGATTATCCTAGCCGGACAACTCGATCCCAATTGGATGAAAGATACGCTAAAAACCAACCTTAGCAATATTTTCACCTATTGGCGTTTTGAAAGCGAAACCTTTGAAATTCAGGCTGATCTGGAACCAATTGCAGAGGTTTTGGACGGCGACAACGGCGCAGCTCTGACTGCCGCTGTAATCAATGAAACACGTAGTTTAGATGCTTGTACTGCTGATGAACTGGATATATTGGCACTTACTTTAGCGGGTCGCTCGGGCATGGTTAACGTTCCGCGTTGTAACCCCGGCGAAGAAAACCTAGCAATTCTTGAAGAACGCCTAGAGCTAGCGCGGCTACATTTGGTGTCAGACTTAG
>CAZLPC010000139.1:6539-7739 GCA_964561305.1 uncultured Anaerolineae bacterium | reverse complement strand
TCTATAATATATATTCATCATCTCATAGTATTCAAGCACTAAGCCAGCCGACCGTCTAACCCTAATTCTTGGGCATATGTTTGCATCGCTTTTAGCACCAACGGCACATGAAACATCCAGACATCTACATCTAGCATCGCACAGCCCTCAATAACATCGTCTCGATTAACGCCTGCTGCAAAAGTCTTATCTTTCCATTTTTTACGGATAGAAGACACTTCTACATCACGAATGTCTTTGCTGGGCCGTACCAAAGCCACTGCCGTAATCAAGCCAGTTAGCTCATCAACCGCAAACAGGGCCTTATCACGCAGAGTAATCCGTTCGCCACCGGGTGCATGGCTTAAAATCGTCCTAACATCTTCTTCATCTAGGCCGCGTTCGCGCAAAATAGGCGCGCCAGCAGCTGGGTGTTGCTCTAGTGTAGGATGAATCTCCCAATCAAAATCGTGCAATAATCCCACCAATCCCCATGCGTCGGAATCTTCACCAAAATGTTCTGCATAGGCCCGCATTGCAAATTCAACAGCGAGCATGTGGTTTCTTAGGCTTTCTGACTGTACAAACTCAGTCACAATTTTCCATGCAGTTTGCCGATCCATCTTCAAACACCTTGTTGATTAGTTTAAATGATTATAGTTGATAAGGCAGAGTTTGGCAGATGCTTAAGAATCTACAATTTATCTATTATATTCTGTTATGACGATCGCGCCACGCTTTTCTAAATAGGCGCTGTGTTTATATGCCAGTCCAAAACACAAAAACGGTCTTTGCAAAAGCCGTACCACATAATAGATAAGATTGTTGAGCCATATCTTGGTTTAAGATATAATCTACATTAATGACTGTAGAATAGGTAGAAAAGTGCTATGACAACCTCTAAAGACAAAGTTCTGCAATTTCATATTTCACGCTTAAAAGATCGCAACCAAGAAGTTGTTTTGCGAACCATTGAAGAACTTATTAAATTTGGTGCTGCTGCCGAAGAGGCCTTGCCAGCCCTAGAGCAACTGTTTCGTACCAGCGAAGATCCTTTGGTCAAAAAGGCTGTTCAGGTTGCGGGCAAAGAAATTCATCAAAAAGTTAAAGAAGCCAATGAACAGGCGTAACAGCACAGCATTACGCCTGCCAGTTGGTCTTCATAACTCTTTTAAAGCGCGGCCAACCGTTCATTAACGGCGGCTTGGCTTGCCTCAAGCT